>NZ_VCQZ01000013.1 GCF_005938195.1 Paenibacillus thermoaerophilus | reverse complement strand
GCAAAGAGCGGCAAAAATGCTCCAAAACTAACATGGAAACCGATCATTAGGGAAAGTTCCCCCTCACAACCCAGCCAGCAACCCGAAACTATTTTTGAAAATCGACTTTTTCAGGAGCAACTAGTTAGTATAGTGCTATTATGACAAAGGTGAATCCTACGATCTTACCACTTTTTGTCGAATTCTGTTAATAAGATTGAATATTTTTAAACCCTCTGTGGTTACGTCAAACTGATAGGGGTTTCGTTGCCGTTTAACATGGAGACCAACTGGCAAGTAGTACTTCGGTATCTATTGTTATCATGACCACCCGGACGACTGTCGTCCTCTGTTCCGTATCCGCCGGGCGGGGGCTTCGTCCCGGCGCCCGGACGGCCCGAATCCGGCAAAAAAAAGGCGGCCCCTGAACGGACCGCCTCCCTCTTCCTCGTATGATGCTCCCGGCCGAATTTATTTCACCAGACCGAGCAATATTTCGCGAACCAGCTTCGCCGCGACGATCTGCGTCTGCTCCGTCGGATCGTACGCCGGCGCGACCTCGACGACGTCGGCTCCGACCACGTTCGCCTCCGATGCCGCCAGCGCGTGGATCGCGGCCAGCAGCTCCTTGGACGTGATGCCGCCCGCTTCGGCCGTACCCGTGCCGGGGGCCGCGGAAGGATCAAGCACGTCGATGTCGATGGTCAGGTAGACCGGACGGCCCGCCAGCTCCGGCAGCACCTTCCGGAGCGGCTCCAGCACCTCGAACGGATAAAAATTCACATGCTCCCGCGCATACCGGAATTCCTCGCGCGAGCCCGACCGGATGCCGAATTGATAGATGTTGCGGCCGCCGATCAGCTCGGCCGCTTTGCGCAGCGGCGTCGAGTGGGACAGCGGCTCGCCTTCGTAGCTCTCGCGCAGGTCGGCGTGAGCGTCGAAGTGCACGATCGCCAAATCCGGATATTTCGCGTACATCTCGCGGATGACCGGCCAGGAGCACAGGTGCTCGCCGCCCAGGCCGAGCGGGAATTTGCCGTCGTCCAGCAGCTTGCGGACGTACTCGCCAATGATGTCCAGGCTGCGCGCCGCGTTGCCGAACGGCAGCAGCAGGTCCCCGGCATCGAAGTAGGTGATGTCGAACAGGCTCTTGTCCAGATACGGGCTGTACTCTTCGAGCCCGATCGACACCTCGCGGATACGGGCGGGACCGAAGCGCGAGCCGGGCCGGAAGCTGACGGTGAAGTCCATCGGCATTCCGTAAATCACGGCTTTGGACGCGGCGTAGTCTTCGGACGAGCAGATAAAGACGTTGCCGGAATAAGCTTGATCCAAACGCATGAATTCAACACTCCTCGGGTATGCGGTCATAAGAAAAGCAACGAACGGGCCGCGAAGGGCCCGCCGAAACTTGGAGAAAAGCTGCGCCCCGCGCCGATTACTTCGTCAGATCCTCGACGAACTTCGGCAGCGCGAAAGCGGCCTTATGCAGGCGCGGCGTGTAATATTTCGTGTCCAGCTCCGGAATCGCCGACTCGTCGACCTCAAGCGGATCGTATTTCTTGCTGCCCATCGTGAAGGTCCAGAGGCCGCTTGGATACGTCGGGATATTCGCGATATAGACCCGCACGATCGGGAAGATCTCCTTCACGTCCCGATTGACGGTCCGGATCAGGTCCGCTTTGAACCACGGGTTGTCCGTCTGCGCGACAAAGATGCCGTCGTCCTTCAGCGCGTCGTAGATGCCTTGGTAGAAGCCGCGGGTGAACAGCTCCACCGCCGGGCCTACCGGCTCGGTCGAGTCGACCATGATGACGTCGTACGTGTTTTTATGGTCGTGGATATGCATGTAGCCGTCGTTGACGATCACCTGAACGCGAGGATTGTCGAGTTCTCCGGCGATGTTCGGCAAATATTTCTTGGAGTATTCGATGACCTTGCCGTCAATCTCCACGAGCACGGCTTTTTTCACCTTCGGATGCTTTAGCACTTCGCGAATGACCCCGCCGTCGCCGCCGCCGACGACCAGCACGTTCTCCGGATTCGGATGGGTGGCCAGCACCGGATGCGCCACCATCTCGTGATAGACGAACTCGTCCCGGTCGGACGTCATGACCATGCCGTCGAGCAGCAGCATCGTTCCCCATTGTTCCGTCTCGATCATCGCGAGATCCTGGAAATCCGTCTTCTCGGTCACCAGCGTCTCTTTGACCTTCATCGTGATGCCGTACGTATCCGTTTGCTTCTCGGTAAACCACAATTCCATGTTCGTCCGACCTTCTTTCCGCAAAATTCCGTCCGTTCGCCCGCCCTTCGGGGGCGGACTCCCAGTCCAATACCAAGTATTATATTAAAACGGCTCAAAAATGCAATGAAACGAAACGACTTTTCGCAAAAACTTTACGCGATGAATATCCAAAACTCCCTTTTTCCATAATAAAGCTATACGCTTGTCGAAGAAGGGAAGATGACAGATGGCCGATACGCTCGAACCGCGCGCGGAGAAACGCTCCCGGCGATCGCGCAGCCCGAAACGGAGCCTGGGCGCGCGTATTCGCCTCCTCGCCTCCGCCGTCGCGGTGCTGGCCGTTGTCTGCGCGGTCGGGTTCGGCGCTCTGTTGCTGTATCTGAACTCCCAACCGCTTCCGGCGGCCCATGTGCCGCAGACCTCGCAGATCCTCGACGCCGAGGGGAAGCTGATCCGATCCTTCTACACGGGAGAGAACCGTACGATCGTCCCGCTAACGAGCATCTCGAAATGGCTCATTCAAGCGACGCTGGCCGTCGAAGACCGCCGGTTTTACGAGCACAACGGCTTCGATTTCCGGGGACTCGCCCGCGCCGTCACCGTCAACGTCAAGACGTTGTCGAAGGCGCAGGGGGCCAGCACGTTGACGCAGCAGCTCGCGCGCAACCTGTATCTGAACCATGACCGGACGTGGACCCGCAAAATCAAAGAAGCGTTCTACACGCTCCAACTGGAGTTGAAGCTCAGCAAGGACGAGATTCTAGAGAGCTACTTGAACGAGATTTATTACGGGCATTCGGCCTACGGTGCGGAGGCCGCTTCGCAGATGTTTTTCGGCAAGCCGGCCAAAGACCTGACTCTCGCCGAAAGCGCGATGCTGGCGGGCATCCCCAAAGGCCCGCGCTATTATTCGCCTTACCTGGATTGGAACAACGCCAAATCCCGGCAGGAGCTGATCCTCGATCTGATGGATGCCGACGGCTATATTACGCCGGAGCAGGCGTTGGAGGCGAAGCGGGAAATTCTCGCGCTGCAGCCGCGTAAAACCGGGCGGCCGCTGACGGCCGGGTACTTCGTCGACTACGTCAAGCAGCAGGCGCAGGAGAAGCTTGGCGTTACCGAGGAGCAATTCGAGCAGGGCGGGTATATTATCCAAACGACGCTCGACCTGAACGCCCAGCAGGCAGCCGAGGAGATCGTCGCCAAGGAGCTTGAGGACAAGCCGGAGCTGCAAGCCGCGCTGGTGGCGGTCGATCCCCGGAACGGGCATATCCGGGCGATGGTCGGCGGCAGGAACTACGCGGACAACCAGTTCAACCGCGCCCTGTCGGCGGCGAGGCAGCCGGGCTCGGCGTTTAAGGCGTTCGTGTACCTGGCGGCGTTGCAGCAGCCGGGCTTCACGCCCTCGACCCGGTTCATGAGCGAGCCGACTTCCTTCGCGTACGACGAAGGTCGGAAGCTGTACACCCCGAGCAACTACAACAACAAGTACGAGAACCGCCGGATCGACCTGCGCACCGCCATCGCCAAGTCCGACAATATTTACGCCGTCTCGACGATCCGCATGATCGGCGAACAGCACGTCATCGATCTGGCCCGCCGGCTCGGCATCTCGGGGCCGATGGACCCGGTGCCTTCGCTGGCGCTCGGCTCCTTTGGCGTCAGCCCGCTGGAGATGGCCAGCGCCTACGGCGCCATCGCCAATCTCGGAATCCGCGCAGAGCCGACCGCCATCCTGCGCATCCGCACGGCCGACGGACAGATGCTGTACGAGCACGTCCAAAGGGAAGCTTCCGTCGTCTCGCCGGCCGCGGCTTACGTGCTGACGGACGCCATGACGTCGGTGTTCGAGCCGGGCGGCACCGGCTACCGCGTCGCCGCCGCGCTGAAGCGGCCCGTCGCCGGCAAATCGGGCACGACCAACTCGGACGCGTGGATGGTCGGCTATACGCCGGAACTGTCCACGGCGGTATGGGTCGGGTACGACCGCGGCCGCACGATCGACGCGATCGAGTCCTACAAGGCCGCGCCCATCTTCGCCGAATTCACGGAACGCGCCCTGGCCGCGATTCCGCCGAAGCTGTTCCCGATGCCAGAGGGCGTCACGACGGTATATGTCGATCCGGCTTCGGGCAAGCTCGCGGCCCCCGGCTGCGGCGAATCGCAGCTGATGGCGTTCGTGTCCGGCACGGAGCCGACCGAATATTGCGACGGACGGACGCGCGGCAGCGGCGATATCGGCGGCCCCGGGAGCGGATCGGACCATCCGGGAAGCAAAAACGGCTCGTGGTGGGAGGATCTTCGCCGCTGGTGGAACGGATAGACAGCCTGCAACGCAACGGCGCCTTCTCCCGTTACAAGGAGAAGGCGCCGTCTGTTCGTTTCTGGTTCAGCGCGTTCAGTATCCTCTCGTCTCCACCTCGATCTGCTCCGGAACTACAAGCGTGAGCAGATGATCCGGACTCGGTCTGACCCATTCGCGATCCCTGCTCACTCCCTCGATCCAGACGTAGAGCGTCGAACCGACCTGATTCGTCTTCAGCAGGCCGCCGCCATTGGCTATGTTTTTCGGCTCCGGACTCCAATAGCGGATTTGCCCCATCAGCTGCATCTCGCGATCGGCCGTCCGGTCGATTTTCACATGGCCGCGGCCGTTCACCACAATACGCTTGACGCTCTCCGGCACGGCGTGCCGCTCCGGTTCGAGGGTAATCGTATGCTCCGTCGCCCGCACCTCCCGGCGGATTTCGTCCAGCAGCCCCAGCGATCCGAACATCGACAACCCGAGGCTGCAGAATCCGATCGCCGCCACGAGAAACAAACTGATCCAATCGTACCGCACATTCGTCCGTTCGCTGCCCGCCAGCTTCAGGTAGACGAGCAGCTCGACGCCCAACAACACCAGGACAAGCGGCGCGGCCAGCAGCAGCGTATCGTAAGCTTTATGTCCGGCAAACATCGACAGCGCCAGCGCGATCCCCGTTGCCACAAGGGTAACCCCCATCGACAACGTGCCTACCCGCCAATTTTTCATTCTCTCCCCGCCTCTCCGCCGTTCGGCTCCGTCCGGTCCCGATCCTCGTAAGCGTCGCGTCGCGGCCCCATCAGAAGCTTCAAGCCGCCTGCGATCAGCAGGAACGACACGATCGCCGTCGGAAAGTAATACCGAATTTTATAATATTCGCCCCGCAGCTTCGGCAGCATTTCCAGCAACGCCTGCAAGATCACCCGGTCGATCAGGTAATAGGCTCCGACCAGCACAAGCGCGTACCCGATCCAGCGCTGATGCGGCGCCAGATACGACACGACCGGTTCGTCCTTGAGCGGCTCCCGCCCGTAGCGGGACAGGTAGTGATAAGCGTCGAAAAAGGCGTAGAACCAGAAGAGCGGCAGCAGGATAAAAAACAAGGTCAGCCGCAGCGTGTCCATCAGGTAAATCGCCAGCAGAAAGCCGCCCATCAGTTGGATGCCTCTACGGGATAAACCGAGGTACAAGTGTCCCGCTCCCGGGAAAATCGACAGCGCTACGCCGAGCACCCGGCTCTTGCGGCCTGCGCCCATATGGCCTTCCAGATCTTCGAACAGTGACCGGTCGGCAAGCGTTTCCCCCCGCTGTTTTCTCTGCAGCTTGTCGGACACGTCGAACATGCAGTAGATCCAGATGACCGGCAAGACCAGCAGGAACACGAGAAACGCCCCGATATTGCTGACCGCCGTAATAAAAATGACGCTGATCCCAACCCCGAAATACGCCGCCAAAAACGTCAGGCCGCGCTGCATCAGCCCGAGCGACATATGTCCGAGCCCGGGGATGAACGACAGAAGCATCGCATGCGTCCGCTCGCGTTGACGCAGATAGTCCTCCGCGGCGGAGGCGTAAGCCTCGGGCGGCTGCGTTCCGTCGTACGCGTGCCGGAGCCCCGGCGCCGGTCCCCTAATCAACGACAGGACCATGTCGATGATATTGATCACCCAGGCGGCAGCCGCCGCGAACAGCAGCAGCAAAACGATCTCGTCCTCATGCGTGTTCCCGGACAACACCAGCAAAAAAAGCAGGCCCATCGGTATAAAGAAGCCGCCTCCGTACAGCACAAACCGGCCGAACCGGCCCAAATAAGCGTGGCCCAGCCCCGGTATAACAGACAATAGAAACGCGACGATCGGACTTTTTGGCTTCATGGTATGATCCACTCCTTTCGTTTATCGGAATCGCGTGGTCTGGAGTTCGGCCAGCCAGGATACGGTTTTGTCCATCAGGCCTTGCGACCAGGAGCCGCCGTAGCCCGAGGCCGGTTGGCCCGGCTCCCCAGGCCCGGCCGGCGGTTGGGGCGAGGCGACCACCGCCGCGTCCAGTTCCGCCAACCGGCCGGCCAGGCCGTTCATCGCGCCGCTGCCGATCAGCAGCATCGTGATGGCCGCCGCGATTGCGTAAGGCGCGGCCGGATGGGCCAGCCAGCCGCGGCGGCGTCGCTCCTGACGCCGGGCTTTCCGGGCGGCGGCAGGACGCGCGGTCCGCGCCGATGGCGCTTGCGTCGGCTCGGACGCCTTCGCCCCGGAATGCCGGGCCGCTTCCTCCATCCGCTCCGCCGCCGGACCGGCTCCGGCCCGGGGCATCGCCTCGATCGACGCGACGATCCGGTCGGCCAGCCCGTCCAGCCATTGCGGCGGCATCGGCGGAAGCTCCAAACTTTCCAAGGCCTCCACATACCGCTCCAGACATTCTCCGCATGTTTCCAAATGGCGCTCCAGCGCATCCCGCTCGGATTCCGGCAGCTCGCCGCGCACATAAGCTTCCCACATTTCCCGACTGCCGTGATTCGGATCTGCCCGCGTCATTCAAAGTCCTCCTTCCGCCAATGTCGTTTCATCCAGTTTCTGGCCCGGTACAGCCGGGACTCCACGCTTTTTCGTTCCAGGCCGGTATCCTTCGCGATTTCCTCGTACGACTTTTCTTCCATATAGTAAGCCGCCACCACCTCGCGGTAATGGCCGGGCAGTTCGGCGACCCGCTCCCGCACAAGCTTTCGCCGCTCCTCCCGCACGACCGTCTCGTCCGTCCGCTCGACAGCGTCCGCGGCCCCGGCTTCCAGCCGGTCGGGAAGATCCGTCAGTTCTTCGGGCCTCCGGGCCCGGCGCCGCTTGTAATCGATCGCCTTGTTGACTGCGATCCGCGCGAGCCACGTCTTCAGTCCTTCCATTCGGCAGTCCGGGAGGGAACGGTACACTTGCAAGAGCACGTCCTGCGTCACGTCCTCGGCATCCGGCACCGAGCGCAGGACGCCGTATACGGTTTTATATATATAGTCTCCGTAAGCCTGCACGAACGGACGGTACGCTTCCGCATCCCCGTTCCGCACGGCCTCGATCCAGGCCTGATCGTTGCTTGCGATACTCGCTCCCTCCCTTCCCGAATGTATAGACGCGCATTCTCCCCCGCACCCCTGCGCTTCGCCGAAAATATTTTTTCTCCCTCGTTTCTCTTCCATGTTACAATAGTAGAAGACGAGACATCCGTAAGACGCGAAACACGCGCCGCAAGGGAATATCGGCCGAACAGCCGGTTCCTTTGCGGCGCTTTTGCGTCTTTGGCCGCCGCGCTGCGGACAGGGCGGGCTGTCTGTTCGCGTTTAGCCCCCATGCCGCTTGGGAATTCGGCCGACCGTCTCCCTACAACCTCTGTGAGCGTCTGCCCCTGTGAGGTGTGAACACCGCCGCGCGCATCGGGATGAAGGCCTTGGAGCAAACCGAGGGGACCGCATTTGATGGCGGGCGGCCCCTTCAGCGCTCCCTGCCAACGCAAAGAAGCAGACGCCCCGAACGTCTGCTTCTTTGCTGTCCTTGTATATTGGGTAGCAATATACTGTTCCCTAGTTTACTTCACGCGGCAGCCTTCTTACAAGTGTTGTCCACACAAATGACACAATTTCGGTCCGGGAGAAGGAGGACCCCTCGCTTCGGGCTGCGCCCGGCTTCCCGGGCGATTCCTCTTCGCCGAACCTCCCAAAAAAACTCGAAATCCAGCAACATGCGCCTCTGTATCGTCCATATAATAGAGGCAGCCTTGATTCCAGCGCCTCATCCATCGCAGTCAAGGAGGAAGAATGGATATGACGCATGTACTGCAGCCGGCTCCCGGCAGACAACGGCCCGCCTCGCGCAATTGGACGGCCTGGCTCGCTGCGGCCGCGCTTCTGCTTGCCTCCCCCGCCGAACCGCTTCACACGGGCGGCGCCGCTTATGCCGCCGCGGAAGTATCGGCGGCGCGGGTGGACTCCGGACTGCCCTCACGCACTCCCCAACAAATCGCCCAAATGTGGAACAAGCTCGCCCCGGCATGGGAGAACGGCGGAGAGCCGTTCCAGACCGCGCCGTCGACGGCCGCCCCTCATGACGCGGGCAGCTTGCATAAACGCTACATGGAAGGCGGAGTCGCCCGCGCCAACTTGTACCGCTATCTCGCGCCGGGTTCCCCGCCGATTTGAAAGCGAGCGAAGAATACAGCCGGCTCGCGCAGCACGGCGCCGTGCTGAATGCCTCGCTTGGGAAGATCGACCATACGCCGCCGAAGCCGGCGGGCATGAACCCGAGCTTCTACGAGGCCGCGTACAAGGGGACGAGCTCCAGCAATCTCGCCGCCTTGACCGCTAATCTCGCGGACGGGAACGTGCTGGCGGCAACCGTGGATCTCTACATGGACGATTCCGATCCGTACAACGTCGGCCACGGTCGAAGGCTACGAGCCGCTGTCTCCGCTGACGAGAGCGGAAGCCGTCCAGTTCATCCGCAACCTGAGAACCGCCTGGATTCCGTCCGAAGGCTGAGCCCGTCCCGCCGAAAAAAAACGGTCCCCGATCCGATAACCCGGACCGGGGACCGTCCGCATTTTAGCCCAACAACGCCTTTAATTCTTCCGGCGAGTTGTCGTACCATTCCGCGTTATGCCCGACGAGGCAGCGTTTGAGCGCGGCTTTCTCCGTCTCGTTCAGATTCTCCAGCATAAACCGGCGCTTCAGCGCGTAATCCATCCGGTTGACGTGGTCGGCCAAAATCTTCCAACCTTTCTTCGCCTCCGAATCGATGCTCATCTCGCAAGAGGTCACTCCCGCATAATACGAGCTGTCCTCGGACTTGACCACGTATACCCAGACGACGAAGCAGCGCCTTCCGTTCGGAACCTCGTCCTTGTTCGTCGTGAATTTGATGCCGCGCTCCACCTTGCTTTTGGCGTGAATCGCGCCGAGGTCGACGTACGCCTCGTCTCCGTCCACGATGATGCTCGACAGGTTGCTGAGATCGAGCGCTCCCGCGCCGAAGCCTTTATGCTGGTTTTTATTGCTGACGACATTCAGCGCGCCCAGCGGCTTTTTCACGGAAGCGGCCGCCGGCTGCTGGTTTTGTCCGTTAGTCGTTTGATCCATCCCGTATCCCCATCCTTTTGCTGCAGGCTAGATGCTATCTATTGTAGCGAATAAACCCGACTCATTTCCACTGTAACGTAAACGGCGTCTCCGTCGGCGACGCGGCAAACGCCGCGGCCGGACGATTCCCCGCCCCAAGCAAGCCGTTGCGGAGCCGCCCGGGACGGCTTGCCCGCGTTCCTCCCTACCTGTCCGAACTTCGCAGATATATTCCTGACCCTGTCCACATATACATGCCTTAGACGCTTGTCAACGGGGTGAATGGAGTATGATCCGCACAATTGCCAAACCGTACCGACTGCTTCTGCTGCTGGGACTAGCTCTTGCCGTGACGCTGATCTGGACGGCCCTGAATCTGCGCTCCGGCCGGGACGCCGACACCTTCGCCCTGTCCGGCCCCGGGCAGCCGAATGCCGGACAGGCACCGGCTCCGGCGGTGCCCAAGCCGCAGCCTACGCCGAAGGAACCGCCGCTCAGCGAGCGGGTGGCCGAGTACCATATCGGCGTCGCCCTGGACGAGTCGGACAAATCGCTGACGGGGGCGGAGACGCTGACGTGGCGCAATCCCGGGAAAAAGCCGGTTACGGAGCTGTATTTCCATCTGTACCCGAACGCGTTCGCCTCCGGGAAAAGCACCTTTATGCGGGAGTCGGGCGGCAAACTGCGCGGCGACAAGATGCCGGCCGGCGGCTACGGCCAGATGGAGATCACCTCGCTGAAAACATCCAGCGGCGTCGATCTGACGCCCCATATGCACTTCGTCCAGCCCGACGACGGCAACAAGGACGACAAAACCCTCATGCGCATCGTCCTGCCGGAGCCTATCCCGCCGGGCGGCAAAACGACGCTGCAGATTGCGTTCCGGGTCAAGCTGCCGCAGGCGTTCGCCCGGATGGGGTACTCGGGCGATTTCGTGATGGCCGGGCAATGGTTCCCCAAGATCGCCGTCTATGAGCCGGCCGGGACGCGAGGACGCCCGGACGAGGGGTGGAGCCTGCACCAATATCACGGCAATTCGGAGTTTTATTCGGACTTTGCCATCTACAGCGTCAATATCAAGGTACCGTCCCGGTACATCGTCGCCTCGACCGGCTTCCAGACGAAAACGGCCACCGACGACGGCCGCACCAAAACGTATCACTTTTATGCCGATGACGTGCACGACTTCGCCTGGGCCGCCTCCCCGGATTTCGTGTATGCCGAGGAGAAATTTTCGACGCCGAACATCCCGGGCATGCGCATCAAGCTGTACCTGGACCCCGCCCATCGGCATCTGAAGGACCGGTATATGGCCGCCGCCAAAAAATCGCTCGCCCGGTACAGCGAATGGTTCGGCACCTACCCCTACCAGACGCTCTCCATTGTCGTGCCTCCCGCCGGCGCCAACGGCGCGGGCGGCATGGAATACCCGACGCTTGTCACCGCCTGGGGCGCGGGCGATCCAAATCCCGGCTTCGAGCTCGAACGCGTCGTCGTTCACGAGATCGGCCATCAGTACTGGTACGGGATGGTCGCGTCCAACGAGTTCGAGGAAGCGTGGCTGGACGAAGGCTTCACCTCTTACGCCGAAGACCTCGTCATGGAGACCGATTACGGTGTGAAGAGCAATCTTGCGATGGAATCCAGCTTCATTACGTCGCCGGCGTCGCTCAACCGCTTCGCCTGGAACTTCAAGAGTCACTCGCATTACGCCGACAACGTCTACACCCGAGCCAAGCTCATCCTCGTCGATATCGAGAAGCAGATCGGACGGGACACGATGCGGAAGGTGCTCCGCACGTATTTCCAAAAGTGGAAATTCCGCCATCCGACGAGCCGCGAATTCCAAGCCACGCTGGAAAGCGTCACGAAGCAAAACTGGCAGCCCTACTTCGATCAATACGTATACGGCGACCGGATGGTCGATTTCTCGGTCGATTCCATCCGCAGCAAGAAGCTGCCGGGAGATGCCGAAGCCCGAGGAGCGGAGACGCTGTACGAGCACGAGGTGCTGATCCGCAATAAAGGAGGCACGCACTCGGCGGTGCCGATCGCCTTCCGGTTCGGGGACGGGACGGAGCAGCGGCAAATCTGGGACGGCCAAGGGGAATCGATCGTCTACAAATTCACCTACAATTCCCCGCTTCTCAACGTGCAGGTGGACCCCGACAAAACGATGGTGTTGGAGAACCGTCACATCAACAACTTCATGCGGACGGACGTGGATCGGAGACAAAGCGTTCGATGGTCGCTCGGCTTGGATAAACTCGCGGAGGCGCTGATTCGGGCGCTGGCGTGGTAAGAACGGAGGAGACCTCGCATATGATCTCGACGATGGGCGCGGTGCGCGCCGGATTTGCCAAGCTGAAGGCCCAGAGCTTCTCCATCCTGGTCCTGTTCCTCTATCAGCTCGTCTGGGGCTGGCTGTTCTACCGGTTCATCCGATCCGTGGTCGACCCCTTGCTGCATCGCTATCCGGGAGGCGGCTCGTCGAAGGAAGCGGTCGAGCTGTTCCTCGCCGAAGGCCAGTTCCGACTGCTGAAGTCCGATCTGGCGGAACCGTATCTGTGGACGCTCGCCGCCTTCGCGGCGGTCCGCCTCCTGCTTACGCCCGTGCTCAACGCGGGACTGTATTACTCGTTTCACCGGACGGATCTGAACCCCGGCTACCGGTTCGTCACGGGCGTCAAGCGGTTCACGATGCCATTCCTGTTCCTGCATCTGTTCCGAACGGCCGTCATCCTCGCTCCCGTCCTGTGGGCGGGGCCGAAGCTGTGGGCGCTGCTGCACCAAGACATATCCTTGACCGATATCTTATGGACAGCCGCCCCGTATGCCGCCATCTGGTTCGTTGGCGCCTTGCTGATCCACCTGCTTCTGATGCACATCCAATTCGCCATCGTCTCGGAAGCGGGCTGGTGGCGCGGGCTGAACGCGTTCGGCCGGGGGCTGCCGCCCGTGCTCGGTTCCTTCCTGCTGATCGGAGCGGCTTCCGCGGCAGCCATGACCGCGATGAATGCGGCCTCTCTCATCTGGGCGGGGATCGCCGCGTTGATCGCACACCAGGTGCAGTACCTGGCAAGCATCTGCTTCCGGTTGTGGGGGCTGGCGGCCCAGCATGAGATCTGGAGCGACCGCCAATAGGGAGAAGGCTGCGGCGAGCGCTCCATAACCGCCGCTTGCGACCGCACCGTTTTGCCAACGGATCTTCGCCACGCGCGAAGATCCGTTTTTTATGGGAGCGAATCTTTCGTATCCGTTATAAAAATACGAGAATATAAAACTTTTTTTGGGAATGCGGAAGGAGTTTCGCGCAAAACCGCGTATATATACAGGGTGAGTCAAAATTCATACTCATCATGCCGAATTTCCGCGAAGGCGGAAAACGGGGGAACCATTCTTCGGGTGAATTGGCCTCGCTTTCAGGGGCCATAGGGAAACCTTCGACCGAACCCTCCAGCTAACCTCGTAGGCATTTGGAAGGAGCCGCCCTGTTTTGAAGAAAATCGCTTTATCGCTGTTGTTTACTGCCGTATGTTCCGGATGGTTGGCCGGAGCCGCCTTCGCGGAATCGAAGATGAGCAAGGACATTAACGAACTCGTAGGCGTCCGATACAAATGGGCCGGCACCAGCACGAACGGCTTCGATTGTTCCGGATTCACCCAGTACCTGTTCAACGGATTCGGCATCGACCTGCCGCACTCGTCCAAGGGACAAGCGCAGCTCGGCGAAGCGGTGAACAAGTCCGATCTTCGCGCCGGCGACCTGGTGTTCTTCAATACCGACGGCAAAGGCATCTCCCACGTCGGCGTCTATGTCGGCGGCGGGTACTTCGTGCACAGCGCCACGAATCAGGGTGTCGTATTTACGGAATTGGACGACGCCTACTATGCCAAACGGTATGTGACCGCGCGGCGAATCCTGTCGGACGAGAAATACGAGGAATTGATGACGGACGTAGCGGAATAATGGATCGGAAAGAAGGCTGCGCAGCCCCGAATGCGGGAGGCGCGGCCTTCTTTGCCTTTCCGGACCGCTTCGAAGCCCAGGCCGGCCGGTAACTGACCGGAATACGCCGGAGCCCCGGGCAAGAGACGGGAGGCCTGCCGAGTCTGACAAATGTCATACGGAAGGGATGACACCGTCCACTAACCTCCTCTCCCCTTCCCTGCTACAATGAGAGCAGAACGAAATGAGAGGACGGTACGGCCATGGATATCGCCATCGCTTGCAAAGGTCTGGTCAAAACCTTCGGGAGCCTCCGCGCGCTGGACGGCGTGGATCTCGAAATCCGGCGCGGCGGCGTCACCGCGCTGCTCGGGCCGAACGGAGCGGGCAAATCGACAACGATCTCGCTGATTCTCGGATTGCTTCGCCCCACATCGGGCGAAATCCGGGTGCTGGGCCGGAAGCCCGGCTCGATCGAGCTGCGCCGCAAGCTCGGCGCGATGGTGCAGGAAGCCAAAGCTCCGGACGGCCTGACGGTCCGGGAGCTGCTGCAGTTGTTCCGCAGCTATTATCCCCGGCCGCTGCCGCTGGACCGTCTGCTCGACCTGTCTGGCCTGCGCGGCGAGGCGGGACGGCGGGCGACGGCCTTGTCCGGCGGACAGCGGCGGCGCTTGCAGTTCGCCCTCTGCATGGCCGGCGATCCGGAGCTGATCCTGCTTGACGAGCCGACAACCGGCATGGACGTGGAGGCGCGCCTCCGGTTCTGGGAAGAAATACGCGCTCTCGCCTCCGGCGGGCGCACCGTGCTGCTGACGACGCATTCGATGGAGGAAGCCGACGCGCTGGCGGAGAACATCCATGTCATAGCGGACGGCCGGATCGTGGCGGCAGGAACGCCGCAGCAATTGAAGGCCATCGCGTCGATGCCCGCGGTCTCCTTCACCGCCGACCGCCTGCCCGACGAAGCCGAACTGCTCCGCGCGACGGGAGCGGCAAGAATCGAACGGGACGGTTCCCGCGTCCGCCTGTTCGCGAGCGACACGGATGCGCTGCTGCCCGTTCTGTTCGCGAGCGGCTGGGGCGTGCGGGACATCCGCGTCGAAACCGCCCGCCTGGAAGACGCCTACCGGCAGTTGACGCGAGCCGCCGATTCCGGAGCCGCGATGCCGGGGCCGCATCTGCCATCTCAAGGAGGAGGGATTCCCCGATGACCGCAGCCATGCTCGCCGCCCAAACCCGCGCCGAGGCGCTCCGAATCGTGCGCAGCCCGTTTTTCCTGATCTTTTCGATCGGGATGCCGCTCGCGTTCTATTTCTTGTTCGCCGCGCTCAACGGCTCGGATACGGTAATCGAATCGACGGTTTACGGCGCTTACTCCCTGATGTCGATGACGGCTTTCAGCCTGGTCGGCACGGCAGTCAGCCAATTCGGCATCCGGCTCGCCTATGAGCGCCGCGACGGCTGGGTGCGCACGCTGCGCCTGACGCCGCTGTCCCCGTCCGCTTGGGTGGGCAGCAAGATCGCCGCCCATCTGGTTATGCATCTGGCCATTTTGCTGCTCCTTTTCGCCTCCGGCGGGCTCGTCTATGATCTCAACCTTTCCATCGGCGTCTGGATTTCTTCCGGTTTATGGTTGTGGATCGGCAGCGTTCCGTTCCTCGCGCTTGGGGCATTGCTGGGCACGATGCGCCATGCGGATGCCGCGATCGCCGTCGGCAACGTGCTGCATCTGGGCATGTCCGTATTGGGCGGCTTATGGATGCCGCTGTCCGTCATGCCGAAGTGGATGCAGATGGTCGGACAATGGCTGCCGACGCACCGTTACGCGCACGGCGCCTGGAACCTGCTGGCCGGCTCCCCGCCGTCGGCCGCCGACTGGATGATTTTGGCGGGCTTCGGCGCCGTCTGTATGCTACTATCGGTATATATCCTGAACCGACGGGAAGCGATCTGATCATGAACGCGAACGAAACCGCCCGCCGCCGCCCCAGGCGGTTTTTTCCCGCTAGAGCGGGCCTTCTGCCGCTGATTTACCTGATGAATCTGGCATTGCCTGTTTATTTTTTGACGCTGGAACCGCCAGGGCGGATGACGGCCGGCTACGGTCTGCTTGTTCTGTTCGTCTGGCTCTACCGGGAGCTTCACTGGGTCGAGCCTTCGCTCAAGGCCAATGCCATGTTAGCCGCCCAACTGTCGATCATCCTGGGGCTCGCGAATTTCTATCATCCGATGTACAGCTATTTGGGATTCATGATGTCCGTTCCGCTAAGCCGCCAGTCGCCTTTCGTCATCTCCGTAACGGGTGCCGTTTTTTTGATCGGCTTGATCGTCGCAGCGGAACCGTACTTCGATCAGGTCGGGCTCGAATTTTGGTTTTCGCTGCTGCCGACCTTGTTCGGCGTCTGCGTCCTGCCGTGGATCATACGAGCATCCATGAAATATATGCAAATGTCCGAGCGTCTTCATGCCGCTACCTCGCAGATCGAGCGCATGGCCCAACAGGAGGAGCGGAACCGGATCGCCCGCGAGCTGCATGACACGCTTGGGCATACGCTCTCGCTGATTGCGCTCAAGAGCGAACTGGCGGAGAAGCTCGCCTCCCGCTCCCCCGAGCAGGCCGCCCGGGAGGCGCGCGAGATCCGCGATACGGCGCGCGGAGCGTTAAAGCGGATGCGGGAGCTGGTCACGGAGATGAAGACGGTCCGCCTCCGCGACGAGATCGGGCATGCCCGGACGTTGTGCGCCGCAGCGGGCATCGGGCTGAAGGTTCACGGGCTTCCTGAGACGTCGGCGATTCGGGAGGAGGCAGGACCGGAACGGACGGTCCCGTATACGCCTTTGCAGGAATCCATCCTCGCCATGTGTCTGCGCGAAGCGATCACCAACGTCGTGCGCCACAGCCAAGCCAATAACTGCGAGATCGCGCTGGAACACGATGAACATTCGGTACGCCTCACGATCGCCGACGACGGCATCGGCCTGAGCGGGTCCGTCGATCCCGGCAACGGACTCCGCGGCATCCGCGAGCGGTTGGCGCTGGTCGACGGGACGCTGACGCTGCAGCCGGGGGATCGGCGGGGAACGAAGCTTGCGCTGTCCGTTCCGCTCGTGCGCCGGAGTCTGCCGGACGTTCCGGCCGCCGCCATATTACCGCAAGGAGGCGATTCCCGATCATCCGAATCGTGATTAGCGAAGATCAAGGGCTGCTTCGGAGCGCGCTCGTATCCTTGCTTTCGCTGGAAGAGGATCTGGATGTCGTGGGGCAAGCCGGCGACGGAAGGGAAGCCCTCGCCCTGATCGAACGGCTCCGTCCGGATGTCGCGCTGATCGATATCGAGATGCCGCTGATGAGCGGCCTGGATGTAGCGGATGCCCTGGCAGGACGGGAAGAAATCGGCTGTCGGCTGATCATCTTGACGACATTTGCGAGACCGGGGTATTTCCAGAGGGCCATGAAAGCCGGCGTGTTCGGCTATCTGCTGAAGGACAGCCCGGCCGAGGAGCTCGCCGAAGCGATCCGAAGCGTGCGGAATGGCCGACGGGTCATTCACCCCGAGCTGGCGTTCGCCATGTGGGAGGAACCTTGCCCTTTGACCGCGAGGGAGCGCGAGGTACTGTCCTTGGCCGCGCTGGGCCATTCGTTGCAGGAGATCGGCGCGAAACTGTTCCTGTCGCACGGCACCGTGCGCAATTACATCTCCGAAGCGATGGGCAAGCTGGGAGCAAGCTCGCGGATCGAAGCGATCCGCAAGGCCCGGGACAAGGGCTGGCTCGATTAAGGCCGGCCGGCATGAACGAGGGGGCGGACCGCAGACGGTCGCCCCCTCCTGTGTTTATTATTGAATCGAACGAACCATGCCGCCGTCCACCTGGAGCGTCGCGCCGGTGACATACGAGGATCGGTCGGACGCGAAAAAAGCAACCGCCTCCGCGAACTCCTCCGGTCGGCCGTACCGTCCGGCCGGAATCAGCCGGATGTTGCCCTCCGCGATCTGCTCGACCGGCACCCCGCGCGCTTCCGCCGCATAAGCGTCCAGCTCGCGGACGCGTTCGGTCGCGATTCGGCCCGGCGCGACATTGTTCACGCGAATGCCGTACGGGGCGAACTCGTCGGCCAGCGACTTGGCGAGGCCGACAACCGCCGCGCGGTAAGCGTTCGACAGAATCAGGCCGGCCAGCGGCTGTTTGACCGAGATCGAGACGATATTGACGATCGACGCGCGGCCGCTCGCCTTCAAATGCGGTAGCGCCTCACGCACGAGCCGCACCAGGCTCAGGAAGTTGCGGTCATGGGCTTGCTGCCAGACGTCGTCGGAGAACGATTCGAACGTGCCGGCCGGCGGCCCGCCCGCGTTGTGCACCAGAACGTCCAGCCGTCCGCGCGCCTCGACCGTGCCCTGCACGACCTTCCGGATATCTTCCGGATTGCCCATATCCGCCGCGAAACCGAGCGGTTTATGCCCGGTCTCCGCTTCTATCTCGGCTGCCGCCCGTTCGATCGCCTCTTTCGACCGGCTCAGGATCGTCACCTGCGCGCCGCCTTGGGCCAGCCGTTTGGCGCTGGCGAAGCCGAGGCCGCTGCTGGCCGCGCAGACGACGGCCACTTTGCCTTGCAGACCGTCGTTAAGGGTAGTAGAACTCATTCTCATCTCTCCTTCGCTAGGATACACTGGGTGAAAAGCTTCTGTTGAAAGTCTCCAAGCGGATGCCAGAACGCTGTTTGCTGACGCTTTTATCGAGAGCATCCGTCCGCGTCAAAACGAACATATGGAAGCGGGTTCATCGATCAATTTCGAGCATACCGGAAAGCTGACGTCCGTTCAAACGATGTCGCGCAAAGGAGCGGATCAAGTTGCGGCCAGGCAGAGTGATCGGCGAAGGCCGGATGGCGGTTGTACACGAATGGGAGCCGGGTCTCGTGCTGAAATGGTTCCGGGAGGCATACCGGAGCCGATGACCGCGCATGAGCTCGCGATCGGGGTACGCCGATGCCTTGACGGTCGAAGCCGGCCGGCTGCAAGGGCCCGCCCCCGACCAGACGCAAGATATGCGGCTCGCGCTTCAGTCGTTGGCGCGATTGTCGGCATACGACATCAACACGGTCATCTGCTACCACGGAGGCGTGTACCGGGCCGGAGACGTCAACCGGCGAATCGCGGAGATCGCCGGAAGCTGATTCGGCTGCCTCCGGACTTCCGCTGACCCCCGAATTTGGAGCCGGCTTGCGCTCGCCGGGCGGCCTCACGCCCCGTTCGCCCGCGCCACCAAGCTGACGAGGTAATCGTCGATCCGCTCGATGAGCAGCCCGCTCGTCAAATCGGCCGCCCCCAGAGCCGTCCATCCCGCGTACACGGAAGGCGGCTCCTCCGTGAGCATATCCGCCAGCGACAACAGATCCCAGTACGGATCGTAGCTGAACGACGAGCCGGCGCATGTCCGGTACGCGTCGAGGAACAGATCGGCAGCCTCCACGCCGTGCAACTGCGCCAGATTCACCCGGCAATGGCCGACGTCGATTCCGGCTGGTCCCTGGCAGGCGTTTACCCAATCGACGACGCCGCTGACTTGGCCGCCCGCCCATAACACATTCGCCGGATGATAGTCCCGGTGAATGAAACAGATCCGGGCTTGCGGACGCGGCCCCCGAAGGATGCCGACCGCTTCCCGCCATATGTCCGGACAACGCGTCCACTTCGGAACTTGCGCAGCGGCCGGATCGTTGTACGAGTTATACCGCCACGGAAAATCGCCGGCCGGTTCGGCATGTATCCGGGCCAGAGCCTCGGCCAGTCCGTGCACCCATGCCTCCATATCGTCGGGCCGCAGCACCACGGAACCTTCGAGCTGCGTCACAAGCACGGCGGGCCTGCCGCATGACTGCCCGGTCTCGTCGAAGGCGATGACCCGCGGCGACAGAACTTCCGTCAGGGCGGCCCGGCGCAAGCTCTCCGCTTCATGCCGCGCCAAATCCGGTTCTTGCCTCAGCCATTCTTCGTTATGGAACTGCCGCAGCACCACCTGACGCACCCCCCGCTTCGTTCGAAGAGAGAGGCTGTGCACAACCGCAGAGATTCCTCCCTGCAGCCGCCTGACCGACAGGAGCACCGCATCGGGGTCCACGGCGTCCAGCGCCCATTTGATCGCCCGCTCCGGTATTTCCCGCTCATTCGTTTCATGCATTCGGATCACCTCCTCCGTCCTATCGCTTCTTTCGGCCTGCTCCGCAGGGGTTCCCTCGTCGGTTGTGAACCGCCCAATAAAAAGGATAAAATACACATAGTCAAGACCATCCCATATCCCAAGGAGGGTATTTATGGAACTCATTTATCACGGCCACTCCTGCGTGCAGATCGTAACAGGCGACCGGTCGCTGATCATCGATCCGTTCCTGCGCGGCAACGAACTGGCGGTGACGGACCCCCGGGACATCAAGACGGATGCGGTGCTGCTGACGCATGCCCATGCCGATCATATCTCCGACGCGGATCTGGTCGCCTCGGCCAATGACGCCCCCGTCGTGGCGAACTTCGAGCTTGCCTCCTACATGTCCTGGAAAGGCGTTAAAACGATCGGCATGAACTTGGGAGGCACGATCGATCTCGGCTTTGCGAAGGCGAAAATGATCCAGGCGTTCCACAGCTCCGGCATCGTGCTGGAAGAAGAGAAGCGCATCCTGTACGGCGGCATGCCGGGCGGGTATATCGTGCAAGCGGAAGGCTTCACCATTCTCCACACGGGCGACACCTGCCTGTTCAGCGACATGAAGCTGATCGGGGAGCGGTACGCCATCGACGTGGCGTTTATTCCGATCGGCGACCACTATACGATGGGGCCGGAGGACGCGCTCCAAGCGGCCGAGTGGTACGGCGCCAAGCTGGTCGTGCCGGTGCACTACAACACGTTTTCGGTGATTCGGCAAGACGCGGAAAAATTCGTGCACATGCTGGAGGAACGCGGCCTGAAAGGCCGGGTGATGAAGCCCGGAGACAAGCTGAAGCTCGAAGCGGGCGCTTGACGCCAGACGACAAAACCCTCGATACGGGCCGTGCCGCGTATGAGGGTTTTTCGCGTGGGATGGCGCCTCCATTCGGGGCCGCTTCAGTAACCGACCTCGACGGACGCGATGACGACGTAGGCGAGGTCGTTGCGGTCCTGCTTGTCCTCGAGCACGATGCCGCTTGAGGTCAACATGCCGCCGTCGACAACCTCAAAGGACACCTGGCCGTACGGTAGCTCCTTCCTCACGACGTCCAGATCGAGCTTGTCCTTGTCCGCCGGCACGGCAAGCCGGACGTTTACCTTCATGTTGTTTAAATCTCCTCCCGGCAGAACCGAACGGATACCAGGCATCGAATTGTGGTGAATCGCGTTCTGTACGGCCCGGACGGCCGCTTTGGTCACGTTCTGGCCATGCAGGTCGATCCCCATGCCGATCTCGATAAACATCGTTTTCTTCATAGGCGTCTCTCCCCCAACCGTAAATGTATGCCTACCCTCACTGTAATTCATTCCGTCCGGTTTGAACAGTCTCGGGAATCCCCCCACATCCACCGACCCGATCGGAGAATTGCCCCAATTCATCGGTCCTCCACAGGAACAGCGTATATCTCCGGCCAATATCCGGCAAACCAATAAAGGTGCGCATCAATCTATGGAGGGATATCCATGAATCATCCGACCGGCAAAGGGCATGTCGAGTTCAGAGAGCCCGCCGTCAGGCTGGCGGCGGAGCTGCCTGGCGACGAAACGATGCGGGAGCATCTGAAGGAATGGCAGGAGCGCGACGGATACGAAGGCTCTTGCGGCATCGCAAGAGCAGCCGAAGACGAGTCCGGGGAGGTGTAGACGATGGCAGGCCGGAACAACAAGCCCGACAACGACGGACCAAGCAGCAGCCCGGACCGTCTGGATCAGTACGGCGACAAGCTCACTTCCCGCAACGACGAGGAGTTTCAAGCGGAGGCAATCGACGCCGCTTGCGGCTCGGACGACGAAGCGAACCGCTGACAGCTAGACGCAACCGACAGCGGCATAACTCCCGCCGCAAAGAAAAGCCCTTCGGTCCCGCCCGCTTGAGAGGCAGGGACCTGAAGGGCTTTCGGCATCAGCGCGGCATCCTTCGCCGCTCCCCAGGATAGCCGCATCGAAGAGGTTCTCCCGTCGCGACCGGCGAAGAACCTGCTTATTCGTCAGAAATAGTTCAGACTCATCGCTTCGCGCACCTCGGCCATCGTCTCTCTGGCGATGGCGCGGGCGCGGTTCGTCCCGGCGATCAGCATCTCATCCACCCTCTTCGGTCTGGCCGCATAATACGCCCGGCGTTCCCGCATCGGTTCGAGCAGCCGCTCCAGCGCCTCCGTCACCCGTTCCTTGCAGCCGGCGCAACCCATCGTGCCGCGCTCGCAGCCTTCGCGAATCTCATCGGCCCCTTCCGGCCGGAATACGCGGTGGTACGTATAGATCGGACATACGTCGGGATGGCCGGGATCATTCTTGCGGATGCGGGCGGGGTCGGTCACCGCCCGGCGAATGTTGTGGGCGAGTTCCTCCTTCGAAGAGTCAAGCGGGATCGCATTGCCCAAGCTTTTGCTCATCTTGGCGCTTCCGTCCGTGCCGACCAGCCTCGGCATATCGCTCAAGAGAGCCTTCGGCTCAACCAGCACCGGCTGATACAGCTCGTTGAACCGGCGGACGATTTTGCGGGCGAACTCCAGATGCGGCAACTGGTCGTCGCCGACCGGCACGACGGTCGCCTTGCAGAAGGTGATATCGGCGGCTTGGCTGACCGGATAGCCGAGGAAGCCGTAATACATTTCGTCCAGACTGCCGTTTCTCGATTCGGACTTGATCGTCGGGTTGTGCCTAAGCACATTCACCGTCACGAACATCGAATAAAAGACGGTTAATTCCGCGATTTCCGGCACCATGGACTGGACAAACACTGTCGACTTCTCCGGGTCGATGCCCGCCGCCAAATAGTCGAGCGCCACCTCGCGCAGATGGTCCCGGATCAGCTCCGGCCGGTCAAAATGCGTCGTCAGCGCCTGAACGTCGGCCAGCAATAGAAAGGCTTCGTACCGGTCTTGAAGCGCGACCCGATTTTTCAAACTGCCGGCGTAATGGCCAAGATGAAGCTTGCCGGTTACCCGGTCCCCTGTCAACATGCGTTCTTTCATCGTTAGACATCCTCCCGATTGGTTGATTTACGATCGACATTCGTTGCAAGAGCCGCCACCAGCCGTCTTCCATGACCATCACCCCCTTTAAAAACATAAAAACTTCGCCCGGTTAAGGACGAAGTTGTCGTGGTGCCACCTTAATGAATCGCTGCGCCGCCCATCGGCAAGCGTAAACGATCCGCTCTGACGGTGCGGAGAAACGCCGCGGGCGTTCTCGATACCGCTCCCGTGGTAACGGCGGGAAACCCGGCTTTCCCTACCCCATCCGGCGGATGTCTCGGAAAAGCAACTCCGAAGGCCATTCGAGCATACGGCGGACACCGGTTCGCAGCAACCACCGGCTCTCTGCAAGTCCGTGAACGTCTGTCTACTTACCCTTCATCATCGTTGTTCGCGATATACGATTACTGTACAACAAGCGGCCGCCTTTGTCCATACAGGCAAAACCGGCGCCCCGAATCAAGCTGACGGCCTGCGAATTTGTCCGACCTCTTGACCTTTAACGCTGTCAATGGTTCACCCACGGGAAAATAATCGAAGAGAAACCGCGCTTCAGGCGTCGGATTCCCGCTCCTATCTGCACTTTGGTTCAACGCGGACGCCGTCGACCGCAATCGTCACGCTCGATTTCCCCGCCAAATACTCCGTATAGCATGACACCTCCTGAACAAGGGGCGCCCGTCAACCAACCTTATACCTTTTTGCACGTGCATTTGTGTTTAAAGTTGCACTTGCATTTCCGTATCCGTTTCGGCTTTTTTCTCACGACGACTCCGACGTATACGGCAATAATGGAAGAAATCCGAATATAACATACGACGCGATCCACACTTAAGGCGACAAAGTCATCCATAACGCCCAAAAACACCCCGGTCTGAGAAGTCCCGTCAGCGATGATTCGAATATTCGGGGTACCCAGTCCAATCTGCGAGAGAATGCTTCTAATCCCGTTTTTGCTTCCGCGGCTTTTGCCTCCGTGGCTTTTGCCTCCCCGGCTTTTGCTTCCGTGGCTTCGGCTATCGGCGTCGCTGCGTCCCCCCTTTTTTGACATGGCCATCATCTCCTTTCGCTGAATTATTATCAGGATATGGAGATGCTTCGATTTCTGCGTGTATGTTCATACTAGATTTATAGATTTATAGATTTGGATACGCCTCATCTTTCGGATAAGCGGATGATTTCCCCAATTAAGGATTCGTGTTGAGGCCTGCCCGGATCGGAATTGGCCATCGCAACGATACCGCTTTTTCGGTTCGGGTATGCCGCCAGCATACACTGAAAACCGACGCCCCACCCTTGGGAGACCATATACGGTTCATGGGCATGCGGAAGGAAGACCCCGAGACCTACTCCTGTGTCACACCCTTGGCTGGTCAGCATCATTCGGGCCAGATCCGGCCGCAAGACAGATTGGGCGTCGCCATTCCAAGCCTTAATGACCTCAAGTGTGAATGTCGCGAATTCGGCAGGGGTCGTCCATAAACCGGCGCCGGACAAATTCGGATAATGGGCCCGCCTCCCTTCGACCACGCGGCCGAATGGATCATGTCCTGCCGCCGCTTCTTCTTCTGCCTTGATTTCAAGCGGATCTGCCCCGTCTTCGGAACGCCCCTTCCAGAACATTGTCCGCTTTAAACCGAGCGGCTCGATGACGAACCGTCTCATCACAGCGGCAAACGGCTCCCCGGTCACATCTTCGACCAGTTGCTCGACCACCGCATAACCGGCGTCCGAGTAGGAAAATCGGCTGCCCGGCGTGTATTTAACCTGAGCCGGCTCCGCATAATATCGGGTATTTCCCCTGAGGATATCGGTTGGAGCGGGGAACGGGTCTTGAATGTCGCACACGCCAAAGCTGCCTTCAGGATCGACGAAACCCGCCTGATGAGCCAGCAGAAGGCGCAGCGTCACCTTATGCCGCGTGGTGTACGGGCTCTCCGGAACCTGCCAGGAGACCAAGTAGCGGTTGACATCCTCGTCCAAATCCAGCAAACCTTCCTGGACGAGACATAGCACTCCGATGGCCGTAACCATTTTACTCATCGAACACGCATGGAAGAGGGTATCGGCTGTAACTTTTCGCGGCGTGCCCGCCTCCGTCACTCCGAAGCCGCCGCTCCACTCCATTTGCCCCTCCCGAAATACGGCGATTCCGATCCCCGGAACGCGTTCCTGCTTCATTCTGGCCTCCAGATCCGGCATGGGTTTCGTTCCCCAATCCATCCCGACAACCCCTTCCCATCGTCAACTCGCTCGAAAGGGAACATTAGTTCCCACCACCCACTTTACCAAAATATGATTGCCGTTACCAATAAAAAATTCAGATCGGGCGGGAGTTTTCCGGCACGCTCCCTTAACCCCGGGGCAACCAAAAAAGGCCGCGACAGCGCCTATCGGCAACTTGTCGCAGCCCTCAAACCCGCGCCCTGCGCGATTTTACTTCTTTTTGTTCCCGTCGCGGTTCATCTTCATTTGAACTTCTCCGGAAACTGCTTGACAATGCCTTGCGTAAGGGTGTCGGCGAGCTTGATGATATGGTCCTCCCCTTTGTCGAAGGCAAGAATATCCGCTTTCCAATCCTTCATCAACCTGGCGTTAACCTGATCGGTAAGCAACTGCAAATGCACATAAAGCAGATCCTGCAGCTCTTTCAGCGTCCAGTTCGGGTTCGCGGCGCTCAGAAACTTGGCGATATCGTCGGCGTTCCGGTACCACTCTTTATTGTACCTTTTCAAATCCGCCTGATTTCCGCTTTTCGCCGCGTCCACCACTTTCCCTGCGATGAGGATGTGCTCCCTCAGCAGCTCAGCCAGCTTGTTGCCGGCGGCTTCCCCGTAATACGGCTTGACCGCGTTTCCGATATCCTGCTGATTTCTAAGCAGCCTTTCCAATACGTCCTTCTGATCGTCCAAGCCCGCGAGGGCGCTTACGATGTAGCTCCTCGTCCATATCGTATGGTCGATCCAGTTCCTCCTTAAATCTCCTTGGAGCTGCGCCATCGCCGGACTTAAACATTGACTTTGCACGTACGTGTGTTTGTTTTCGGTTGCATGCGTTCTTATGGGCGTCAAACTAAAGGCGATGGACATCATCAGCAGGATTGACAGTTGCAGCTTATTTTTCATGGAACTCTTCTCCTTATCGACAGATATCCCACCCAGTATTCAAGCTCCCGTACAAACGGATACCTTATCCTTCACATCTCGTGCGGTCTGAATCCATGAAATAAATTGAGAATCCCCATCCATGTCACAGCTTCATAAAATCCAACAAAATCTGACGTTGTCATCTGGTCGAACAGAATATAAGCCATCTTCATCGCCATACACCTGACCTTTCATCCTGTGAAATAAAAAAAGCATCTGATCCAAGATCAAATACTTTGCCCAGGCGTACGGTTTTCAGCCTGTCTTGTTTGCAAGTAGAGATGAAAAAAGGGCCGCAACAGCCTGCCTCCCGGCAACCTGTCACAGCCCTCAACCCGCCGCGCGGCTTTACTTCTTTTCCTCTCCCGTCGCAATCGGATTGTCCGGGTACGAGATCCAATCGCTCCACGAACCCGCATACAACCGCACATTGCGGTAGCCCGCCTGCCGGAGAGCCAGCACGTTCGGACACGCCGTCACCCCGGAGCCGCAGTAGACGATGATCTCACGGTCCGGCTCGGCCCCGAGATCCGCGAACCGCGCCGCTTGGCCCGCCGCGTCCTTCCAGCGGCCTTGCTCGTCCAGCGCGTCCTTCCAGAACCGGTTGACCGCGCCCGGAATATGGCCCGCCAACTTGTCGATCGGCTCGGTTTCACCGAGGTAACGCGGCCGCTCGCGGGAATCGATCAGCAGCGGCGCTCCCGCTTGACCGCTTCTGATCGCCGACGAAGCGGCGCGCACCTCGTCCACGGAAGCGAGCAGATGCGGCTGCGGACGCGGAACGAATACGGTCGGCTCCAGCCCCGTGCCGCGGGGCTCGCCGGTCTCGATCTCGCCGCCGGACGCGATCCAGGCTCCGATGCCGCCGTCCAGCACATACGCCTGCTCGTGCCCTATATACCGGAGCAGCCACCAGAGGCGGGAAGCCATCGCTCCGCCCTGCGCGTCGTACGCGACCACGCGCGTCCGCGGTCCGATTCCGAACCGTCCCAGTTTAGCCGCCAATCGGTCGAGGTCCGGAAGCGGATGCCGGCCGCCATGTTCGCCGACCGGCGACGACAGGTCCTCCTCCAGATCGAGATAGACGGCGCCCGGCAGCCTGCCCGCCGCGTAAGCTTCCCGTCCCTCGTCCGGTTTGCCCAGCGTAAACCGGCAATCCGCCACCACGGTGTCGACGCCGTCCTCCTTCAGCCATTCGGACAGCCGTTCGGCCGATACGATCATATGCACGCCTCCCTGTTTTATCCTGACGGAATCTTCATCCGCTTCCCACTGTACCGATTCGAATCCCGAATGTAAAGCCGACATCGGCTTTTGGAATTTGGTATAATAAGGGGATGATTACATTCGCCCTCTTGGGGTAAGGAGACGGCTGAATCGCATGCTGAAATCGCAAATCGCCCGTGACGACTTGATGGACTTCGCCGCGCGGGTTCGGGAGGAATTCCATATCGACGCGCTCGTCGAAGGACTGGAGTATCAGCAGAAGGGCTTGGTCTACAACGCCGAAATGTCCGGCTGCAATCGGCTCTCCGGCCGCGTGCTGACGCCCGAAGGGCCGGTGGCGGCGACCCTCGACTTCGACTTCCTCGCGATCAGCGATTGCACGTGCGGCACGAACGAATACTGCGGGCATATGGCCGCTTTGTTTTTGTACGCGTATGCCGCTTACGAGCACCCCGACCGGTTCGTCAAGGAGCTGCGGGCACCGAGGCCAGCCCCGGCCGCCATGCCCGCTGCGGCAGCCGCCAGTCGCGCCGGTGCCCGGGACGGCTCCTCCTCTCTCGCCTCCGGCATGTACCCCGCCGAATGGGGACTGCATCCGCCGGAGCCCGGCGGCTGGGAGAAGCTGCTGAAGGATGTGGCCGAGCGGCACGAAGCGGAGCAGACGGAGCTGAAGCGCAGATCGCCCCAAGCTTTTTTCGCGCGGATGCACGAGGCGATGGAACGCAGCGCGTCCCGATGGGATCGGCGGGCGCAGCGGCTGTACTCGCTGGCCGGCCTGCTCGTCGCCATCGAGTCGGCGGTTGCCTGGTCGCGTTCCCCGCGGTCGACCCGCCCGTATTACGAGCCGGAGGCGCTGTACCTGCAGCGCCTGCTCGAACCGCTCACCTCGAAGTTCGGAAGCTTGATCTCCCCCGAGACGGCGGCGGATATCCGGGAAGCGCCGCCGTCCCTCGACGCGGCGGTGCGGGAGACGCGGCGCATGCTTCGATCGCGCGCGCTGCGCACGGAGAACGAAGGCGTCCGCTGGACGGATTTTTACAGGCTCAGTTGGCTCAGGCCGCTGCGCCGGGACGATTGGGTGCGGCAGGAGTTGATTATGCTCGGGGAGGAGGATGCCGATCCTTCCTTGAAGGGGCTGCTGCTGGCCCATCTCGAAGCGCTGCGCGGCGAGGACGAAGCGGCTTGGGCCTGGTTGCGCCCGCTCGCGCCGCTGCCCTGGCCGACGATCGAGCTGCAGTTGTCGGATTTGACCGAGCAGCGCGAGTGGGGCAGGCTGCGGGATTGGCTCGCCGCCGCGCCGTCGCTGCTGGCCCCGAACGATCCGTGGACGCTGCATCATCTGCACCCGTACTGGGCCGCCTGCGCGGAGCATCTGGACTGCGGCGACCGGTGGCTGGCGCTGCTGGCCGACGCGATGCCGCGAAGCTACAGCTTGTATGTCGATGCCTTGTTCAAGCTGGGGCGCTACCGCGAATGGGTCAGCTTCCATATGGCGCACCGGCTCGGGACGGACGACGCGGACCGCGCCGCGTACAAGGAGCTGGAGTCCAAGCGGCCGGAGCTGCTGCTGCCGTGGCTTCACCAGGAATCGGAACGCCATATCCTGCAGAAAAACCGCGCCGCCTACCGGATGGCCGTCCGGCTGTTGAAGCGACTTCGGACGATTTATAAAAAGCTCAAGCGTAGCGACGAATTCGAGGCGTACGTGGAGCGCCTGTCCGAGATGCACGGCCGGCTGCGGGCGTTTCAAGAAGAACTGAGGAAGGGAAAGCTGATCGGATGACAACAGGAATCGGCACCAACCCGATAAAAGTGCGGGTCGAATGGCGCGCGGACGGAACGTTCGCCGTCTCCGGCGAATGGAAATATTCCGGAGCGGACGGCAAGCGCGCGCGTTACGCCCCGGTCGAGCCGACGCAGCTCAAGCATCTGCTGATGGCTTGGCATGCTCCCTCCTATTACGGCACGCTGCTGGAGACCGTTCAGACAGGCGGATTCGAAGGATTTGCGCTGCCGGCCGACTGGGCGGTCGATCTGTTCGCCGAATCCGACGCCGTGGCGAATCCGTTCGGCTCCGTCGAATGGGACGAACAGGCCGAGGACATCCGCCGGATCGCCCGCCAGCTCAAGGCCGCGGCCGACGCCGGGGACATCGTGCCGGATTACGACGCCTGGCGGCAAGGACGCCTCGCCTGGCGCATGCGGGGCGTTGACATGCTCCGGGACGCGGGCCCGCTGGCGGCGGAGTGGACGGAGCAGTTCGTACGGCTGCGGCTGGAGCGGCAGGGCGGGCTGCTCGAACAGTGGAACCGCGTGCAGGCGGCGTTCCCCGCGATGCAGCGGCAGGCGCTCGCCGACGACGTATGGGCGGACGAGGAAGATTGGCTGCTGGCCATCGGCTGGACGCCGGACGATACGCCATTCCGCGTCGAGCTGCGGCTGGAGGAGCCGGCATTGCCGGAGCCCGATGCGGAGAGCGCGGTTCCGCCAGACGGCGACATCGAGCCGAGCGGCAGCGAGAGCGGCGGCCGTCCGCCGATCGGGGACGAAGCGTGGACGCTGCGCACCGTCATCGTGCCGGCCGACCCCTCGGCCAAGCGGCCCCGCGAGCTGGCGGTGACGCCCGACGGCGGCTTGGAGCCGCTCGGGAAGCACGGGCGGAACAGCGGCCTGCCGGACGAGTGGGCCCCGTACGCGGACCGGCTGTATCGGCGGATCTCGCGGGTCGGCAAGCTTGTGTCGTGGCTGCGCGCGGAACCCGCCGATGCGCAGGCGACGCCGCCCAAGTCGCGGCTGACCCCGCAGGAAGCCTGGCGCTTCCTGGCGGAAGCCGCGCCGATACTGCATGACTTCGGCTACGGCGTGCGCCTCCCCGACTGGTGGGAGGAGCTCCGCCGCCTGCGGCCCAAGCTGCGGGCGCGGGCGCGGACCGGCGAGCCGGGACGCGGAGGCGGGAGAAGCTCCCTGCTCGGGCTGGATCAGATTGTCCAGTTCGACTGGAAGCTGGCGATCGGCAATCTCGAGCTGACCGAAGCCGAATTCCGCGAACTGGCGGAACGGAGCCAGCCTCTCGCCCGAATCCGGGGCCAGTGGGTTCACCTCGATCCGGCGACGCTCGCCCAGCTTCGCAGGTTAATGAACCGCACGGGCGCGGGCAGCGGCTTGCGGTTCCGCGACGTGCTGGAGATGGAGCTGCTCGGCGGAACGGAACTGCCCGGCGAGCTGGCCGGCGAAGGAGAAGGCGACGGAGACGAGTCCGTCCGGCTTCAACTGGAACTGGAGCTGAACGCGCAGCTAGCCGCCCTGATCGGCCAACTGCGCCACACCCGTGCGCTTCCTCCCTGGAACCCGCCGTCCGGGCTGCGCGGGGAACTGCGCCCGTATCAGCGGGAAGGCGCCGCCTGGCTGTCCTTCCTGCGGCGGTTCGGCTTCGGGGCGTGTCTCGCGGACGATATGGGCTTGGGCAAGACGATCCAGTTCATCGCGTATCTGCTCGCCGTCCGCGAAGAAGAACCCGACGCTCCGCCCGCTCTGCTCGTCTGCCCGACCTCGGTGCTCGGCAACTGGCAGAAGGAGCTGGAGCGGTTCGCCCCCGGCTTGCACGTGAAGCTGCACTACGGTCCCGGCCGCCGAAAAGGGGAATCGTTCGGCGCCTGGATCGCCGGGGCGGACATCGTGGTCACCTCCTACGCGCTGGCCCATCTGGACGAGGAAGAACTGGCGTCCGTCGAATGGACGGCTATCTGTCTGGACGAAGCGCAGAACATCAAGAACGCCCAGACGAAGCAATCCGCCGCCGTGCGCCGCCTCTCCGGCCGCCATCGCATCGCCCTGACGGGGACGCCGGTGGAGAACCGGCTGGCGGAGCTTTGGTCGATTTTCGATTTCCTCAATCCCGGTTATCTGGGCGCCCTGCCGCAATTCAACCGCCGGTTCGGCAGCGGCGTCGAGCGCAGCGACTCGGACCGGACGGGCGCGCTGCAGAAGCTGATTCAACCGTTTTTGCTGCGGCGTGTGAAGACCGATCCGGCGGTCGGCCTCGACCTGCCGGACAAAATGGAGCTGAAGGCGTACGTTCAGTTAACGCCCGAACAGGCGGCGCTGTACGAGCATACCGTCAACGAGCTGTTCCGCGAGATCGGCGAGCTGGAGGGCATGCAGCGCCGCGGCCGCATCCTGTCGGCCCTGCTCAGGCTGAAGCAGCTCTGCGACCACCCGGCGCTGTACAACAAAGAGCCGGACGAACTGCTGACGGCCGAAGGCGGCGACATGCAAATCTCCCGCTCCCGCAAGCTGGAGCGGATCGTCGAGATGGTCCAGGAGCTGCGCGAGGAAGGCGACCGATGCCTCATCTTCACGCAGTTTATCGGGATGGGCCGCCTGCTTCAGTCCGTGCTTCGCGACAAGCTGGGCGAACGGGTGCCGTTCCTGCACGGCGGCGTGCCCAAAGCCGAACGGGACGCGATGATTGCGGAATTCCAGGCGGGCGGCGCCTCGGGACCGGGCGTATTCGTGCTCTCCCTGAAAGCGGGCGGCACCGGCCTCAATCTGACGGCAGCGAATCACGTCTTCCATTACGACCGCTGGTGGAATCCCGCCGTGGAGAACCAGGCCACCGACCGGGCGTACCGGATCGGCCAGTCCAAACGCGTGCAGGTCCATAAATTCGTGACGCTCGGCACGCTGGAGGAACGGATCGACGAGCTGCTGGAACGCAAGCAGGAGCTCGGACGGGCGATTATCGGCGGCGGCGAGCAATGGATCACCGAGCTGTCCACCGACGAGCTGCGCGACCTGTTCCGGCTGCGGCGGGAGTGGATTCAATAATGTAACCGCCATCGATCGCTGCTGCAACCTTCTTCCGGGACATCTCGTCTGAGTGGATAACAGAGAATGGTTTCCAGTCGGGAGAGAACGCCATTTCCTTGAAGGAGGAACGATCGAACATGCTGAAGAAAACCGCAACGGCGGTTCTGCTCGCCGCTGCGCTCGTCGCGGCGCCGGCGGCCGCTCCCGCCGGTTCCCCGGCCGCGCAAGCCTCCCCGGCGCAAGGCGACGCCGTCAACGTGACGCTGCGGGGCAAGCCGATGACGCTGGATACGCCGGCCGTGCTGGTTGGGGGAACGACGCTGGTGCCGCTGCGTCCCGTCGCCGAGGCGCTCGGGGCGACGGTGGAGTGGAAGGAAGGATCGGACGGACGGCATACGGTCACCTTGTCGCGCGGCGGCGAGACCGCCGTCGTGACGCTGGGAGATCCGACGCTGACCGCGTCCGGACGGACGATCCGGCTCGATGTCGCGCCCATGCTGAAGGACGGGGTGACGATGGTGCCGCTGCGCGCGATCGGCGAAGCGCTGGGCGCCGTGGTGTACTGGGACGCCGCCAGCCGGACGGCGCTTGTGGACGATCCGGCGGAACTGCCCGTCATCGGAAACGCCGAGAATTTGCGCGAACTGCTGGAGAAGACACAGCAGCTCGCTTCTGTCGGGAGAATGACGGTTCAAGTCGCCGGCGCCGAAAGCGGCTCGTTCATTGCCGTGGATCAAATCGGGGACACCGCCAAAGTCCGGTCGGAAGCCAAAACCGAGAGCGCCGCTCCTTCGGAGACGGGGACGGACACAGCCGGCTATTCCAAGACGAACGTGCAGGTGGACGGCGTTGACGAATCCGACTGGGCCAAAACCGACGGCCGGTTTATTTACCAGTTGAGCGGCTCCCGCGTGCGGATCGCCGATATCGCCGACCCTTCGGCACCGAAGCTCGCCGCCACACTGGATTACTCGTCAGACAGTTTTCGCCCGCAGGAGCTGTATGCCGACGGCGGACGTCTCGTCGTGATCGGCCAGTCTCATGAGTTGCTGCCTGCGGACACGGGGGCAGGCTCCGGCGCCGATCAGGCCCAATCCAGCGGCAGCGTACAGCCCGAGGCCAAGAAGATTGCGATCTGGCCCGTGCATCCGACCCGGACGACGGTCAAGACGCTGGTGTACGAGATCGACCAGGCGGGCCAGCCGAAGCTTGTGCGTGAGACCGAGCTCGAAGGCAACTACGTCTCTTCCCGCAAGATCGGCGGCGCGCTGTATCTGATTTCGAACAAATACACCCACGTCTACCATATTCTCGAGAACGCCAAAGCCAACTCCAAGAGCGTTGCCGGGTCCGAAGCCGCGATTCCGCCCGAAGCTTCGTTCGAGCCGGTCTACCGCGATTCCGCTTCCGGCGGCGAGGCCGGTCTCCGCACGCTCCCGCTGGACCGTATCCGTTATTTCCCGGAGTCCCCGGAGAGCAATGTCATGATGATCGGAGCGCTCGATCTGGATCGCCCCGAACAGGAGATGCAGGTATCCGCCTATCTTGGGTCGGGCCAGACGGTATACGCCTCGACGAAGCATTTGTACGTGGCGGTCGGCCACTACATCCCGAAGGGCGAGCATTACCGCCAGGAGACGAAGGTTTACAAGTTCCGGCTCGATCAAGGCCGCGTCCTTCATGTCGGCGAAGGCTCCGTACCGGGAACCGTGCTGAATCAGTTCTCCCTCGACGAACACGACGGCTACCTGCGGATCGCCACGACCAAAGGCGACATGTGGGCAAGCGGCGAGGCGACGTCGAAAAACAACGTGTACGTGCTGAACGAGCAGTTGAAGCAGGTGGGAGCTCTGGAGGATTTGGCCCCGGGCGAGCGCATTTACTCGGTTCGCTTCATGGGCGGACGCGCGTATATGGTGACGTTCCGGAACGTGGACCCGCTGTTCGCGATCGATCTGCGCGACCCGGCCAAACCGGCCGTGCTCGGCCAGCTCAAAATCCCGGGGTACAGCGATTACCTGCACCCGTACGACGAGAATCATCTGATCGGCTTCGGCAAAGAGACGATCGAACTCCCGTCGAAAGGGGCGGGGCCGGACGCGACGATGGCCTTCTATCAAGGCATGAAGATCGCGCTGTTCGACGTATCCGACGTTACCCAGCCCAAGGAAAAATTCAAGGAAGTCATCGGCGACCGTGGCACGCACTCGGACCTGCTGAGCGATCACAAGGCGCTGCTGTTCTCCCGCGAAAAAGGGCTGATGGCGTTCCCCGTGCAGTTGATGGAGATCAAGGACAAATCGAAGGTTGAAGCCGGCGAGCTCGCCTATGGCGAATTCACGTACCAAGGCGCGTACGTCTACGGAATCGATCTGCAAGAGGGCTTCAAGCTGCGCGGCCGCATCACGCATCTGACGAACGACGATCTCGCGAAAAGCGGGCAGTACGGCTACGATTACGACAAATCCGTGCGCCGCATCCTGTATGCGGGCCATACGCTCTATACGCTGTCCGAGGCGATGCTGAAGGCCAACGACCTCGACAGCCTCGCCGAACTCGGGTCGCTGACGTATCCGGCGCTCCCGAAGCCGAAACCGCAAGTGTATCCGAAAGGGGAACCGATGCCTATGCCGGCCAGGTAGACGTTATGGACGACGCCGGCCGCTGCCCGGCTGCTTCACGGGCGACTCTGCCGCAACGCCGCCGGCTGGTTGCGGAGGCGGTCGTCATTCGGCATATCCCGCATCCGCTCCCCCCGCTCATGGAGCGCTCCTTCGCACCTGCTGCGCCTGACCGGCGCGGCGGGTGCTTTTTATTTTGATGTTGGCCGCTTCGGAGAACGCCGATTGCGGGTCCCTTCCCCTTGACCTCTATGTTCATAGTGTATATATTATATATATACACTAAATACAAAATAAGCGGTGAAGCCATGAACATTATGTTGTCCAACGCCTCCGACGAACCGATCTATTCCCAGATTGTCCGGCAGATCCGCAGCGCGATCCTGAACGGGGAACTGGCGCCCGGTCAGAGCTTGCCGTCCATCCGTCAATTGGCCAAGGACCTGCAGATCAGCGTCATCACGACCAAGCGGGCTTATGAGGAGCTGGAGAAGGAGCGGCTGATCGATTCGGTCGTCGGCAAAGGCTCGTTCGTGTCCGGCGCAAGCCCCCAATTTATCCGGGAACAGCGGCTTCGGCTGCTGGAAAACAAGCTGATCGAAGTCGTGCAGGAAAGCAAGTCTCTGCAGATGCCCCTCGAGGAACTGATCGCCCATATCCGACTGTTATACGAGGAAGGAGAGGATTGATCCATGGAAAATCCGATCATCGAGCTTCGCAACGTCACGAAACGCTTCAGCCGTTTCGCGCTGGAGAACGTATCTCTCGAGGTGAAGCAAGGCTTCATTACCGGTTTGATCGGCCCCAACGGCGCGGGCAAAAGCACGCTCATCCGGATCATGATGGGCATCTCCCTTCCGAACGGCGGCGAGGTTCATGAAAATGAAGCTTGCGCTCGCTTTCGCCTTGTCCCATCAGGCCGATCTGCTGATCATGGACGAGCCGACCGCGGGGCTCGATCTGGTATTTCGCCGGGAACTGCTCGATATTCTCGCCGAGCTGATGCTGGACGAACGGAAGACGGTTCTGTTCTCCACCCACATCACGACCGACCTCGACCGCATCGCGGATTATATGGCCTTCCTCAACCGGGGAAAGCTTGTGTTCAATGAGCCCAAGGAGCACATATTCGATCGCTACGCAATCGTTCGCGCCGCCAGGGAGCTGCTGGACCCGGACATCCGCCGCCTGTTCGTCGGCATCCGCGAGACGTCCGTCGGATTCGAAGGACTGACGGCCGACCGGCGGGGGGCCGAACGTTTATTCGCCGGCCATGCGCAGATCGGACGTCCGACGCTGGAGGATATTTTGTTTTTCACCGCGAAGGGGGACGCCCGTTCTTATGCTTAACCTCATCCGCAAAGATCTGATCGTTTTGCGCTGGTATTTTCTATTTGTTGCGGCTTACGTCCTGGTGTTCGGCGTGATCACCGTCACGCCCTTCTCGCCGATGATGCTCGTGGTTCTTCCGACGATGATGCTGACGCTGTTCGCCACCAATCTGGAGATCCGCAACAAGAGCATGCTTTTCGTGGGCAGCCTGCCGGTGGGACGGAAGCAAATCGTCCAGGCCAAATACGCTTCGTTTTTCGTCTATCTCGCCATCGGGATTGTATTGGGTTGTTTGTCCAATTTGAGCAATCAGGTGCGATACGGACCAGAGGATTTCCCGTTTTCGCTGCAAACCTTGGCGTTGGCCGTGTTCGTGTCCATGCTGTTCACGTCTTTGTATTATCCCTTGTATTACTGGCTGGGAACCAAAAGCGCCGCGATCGCAACGTTTAGCACCCTGTTTCTGACCGCTGCGGGCATCGCCGGATTTATTTCCGTCGCGGATTCGGTGGACATCGGCATTGCGAACGTTTCCGGCTTTCCGTTCCTATATGCGCTGCCTCTCGTCGGTCTTGCGCTTTTGTTCGTCTCCTACCGCCTCTCGCTGGCGATCTTTCTGCGCAAGGACATGGGAAGTTGATATTGTGAAGGGGGCCGGCTTAAAGCGGGGATCTCCTGCGGCAAGTCGGGAGGAGCCGGCCGGGCAGGGGAGGCGGCAGACGCCGGCCCTCCCGGAGATTCTGCATGCGGGATCTTTAACTCTATTTTTTATCGTTACTGCCGGAAAACCGTGGCCCGCGACGATGCTTAGCAATATAAAATATTGCTAAAGGGCCGGTTTCCCGGTTCGTTTCCGCTGATTCCAGGCGTTAGCGATATTTTGCATCGCTAAATGCATACGGAACGGCCCGTACGGGCGCGTTAACGATATTTTATAGCGTAAAACAGCCTCGCTCCCGCCCCGGCTGTCCCCTGTCCTTGAAAAAAGGGTGCGCATCCCTTTCGGGATGTCGCACCCTTGCTTGTTTACAAGCTGCGGAAATACACGCGCAGCGCGTCCTGCAGCGCTTCGTAGCCCTGCTCGTACAGCCGCTTGTACCGTTCGTGCCGCTCGGCGTCCGGCGCAACTTGGCGCCCGCCTTCCAGACGCACCGCCGCTGCCGCTTCCTCAACCGAGCCGTATACGCCTCCGCCGACGCCCGCCGCAAGTGCTGCTCCCAGCAGGGTCGCCTCCTCGACCGGCGGCAGATCCAGGGTCGCATTCAGCACGTCGGCCTTCGTCTGCAGCCAATACGGGTTGCGCGTGCCGCCCCCGACCACGACAAGCCGTTCGATCGGCTCGCCTGCGATCCGCTCGGCCGCGCGGCGGATGCTTTGCAGCTGATACGCCGTTCCTTCCAGCACCGCCTGGATCAAGTCGGCTTTGCCGTGCTTGTTCGTCAAGCCGATAAAAGACCCGCGGGCTTTCGTATCCGGTCTGGGTGCACCGCTGCCCGGCAAATACGGATAGTAGAGAATGCCCGTCGGTCCCGGCTCTCGGGAAGCCAGCAGCGACAGCAGCTTCTCATAGCTCATCTGCTCGTCCGCCAGCAGCTTGCGCAGCCATTCGACCGAGCCTCCGGAAGCCGAGTTGCCGCCCATCCAGAACAGCCGGCCGGGGGCGATGTGAAGCCCGTACGACATGCCGGAATCGAACTCCGCGCGGCCCAGCGGGCGTTCCTGCAGCGTGCCGACCAGCGTCTCGGCCGTCCCCATGGAGTCGTATACGACGCCCGGCGTGATCGCTCCCGCGGCAAGCGCGGCCACCACATGGTCGTGGCCGGCGATGACGACCGGGATGCCGGCCGGCAGTCCGGCCGCTCCTTCGACCGTCGTCCCGGCCGAAGCCGTGCCGGGAATCGCCTCGGGGAAGATCGCCGGATCGAAGCCGAAGTGGCGAATCCAGGCGTCGTCCCACTGCTTGCTGTCGATGCGGTACGCGTAAGTGCGGGCCGCCAGCGTATAGTCGATCGCCATCGAGCCCGTCAGGCGGTAGGCGATGTAGCTTGAAGCCGAGAGCCAGCGCGAGCCGCCGAACGCCTCGGGGAACCGGTCGCGAATCCACATCAGCTTCGCCAGACCGAGCTTGAAGCTGTTGCGCAGCCCGCTCGCCCGGAAGCGCTCGTACGCATCCGACTCGGCCGCGATCCGCTCCGCCTGAGCCTGCGAACACGTATCGTACCACGGCATAAACGGCGACCGCGCCTTGCCCGTCTCCACATCGACCAGCAGCCCGCTCTCGGCCATGCTGGTGATTCCGATCGCGCCGACTTTCCGGCCGCCCGCCCGTTCCAGGACGGCGCGCACCGCCGATGCGAAGCCCTGCCACATCTCCTCCGGATCGTAATAGGAGTAGCCGTCCGCATGCGTATACGCGACCGTCGGCCGGCTCTCGATGGCCACCGTCCTTCCCTGCTCGTCAAACAAACCTACTTTGCTGTTAGTCGTGCCGATATCAATGCCAAGAAGTAGCATCCCCGCAATTCTCCTTCGTCTCGTCCAAGTCGTTGGCTTCTCTGTTCTCATCGCTCGGGGCCGCCAGTTCGGGCCGCAGTTCCCGCGTCCGTTCGTCCAGCCACCGAAGCGCCTCTCCCAGCATCTCGTCCTTGCACCAATCGTTATGGAGCTCATGCGCCATTCCTTCGTACAGGCGGAACGTGCAGCGCTCCCCGAGCCGGTCCGCCAGTTCCCGGCTCGCCCCGGCGTCCGTCACCTGATCGTCCCCTCCGTGCATCAGCAGGATCGGACTGGGCAGCCCGTCCGCCTCGCGAAGCGCCCGGAGGCCATGTTCCTTCGCGCCGAAAAAGCTGCGGGCCGAGATCACGCCATGGTTAAGCGGATCGCTCATCGCGTCCGCCTCCGCCTCGGCGATCCTTGTCAGCCGGCCGGAACGGATGCCCCGCTTCATCGTGAACGACGGCCAGACGCGCCGAAATACTTGTCCGACCGCCAGCTTCCACGCCGGCGGCTCGAACGCCAGCCTCAGCCACGGCCCGGTGACGACCATTCCGGCCAAGCCGGGCCGGCGGCGGATAGCATAATTAAGCGCGATCGCGCCGCCGTAGCTGTGCGCCCATACGAACGCCGGCACGTCCGGCGCGTATTCGCGCAGCCGGGTCAGCGCCAGATCGACGTCGTCGAGCAGATGCTCGTACGATTCGGCGTCCCCGCGCCGGCCACCCGACCGGCCGTGGCCGCGCAGATCAAAGCCGACGCAGGCGTACCCCGCGCCGGCAATGGCCGCCGCCACATGCTCGTATCGGCCGATATGCTCGCCCATGCCGTGAACGAGCAGCACCGCTCCCGCCGGGGGCTCCGCATCCGGCCGCCAGCCGACGCCGTGCAGACGCAACCCGTCCCGGGCCGTCCAGGTCCATTCTTCCCGCCGCCCCATTCCGATCACCGCCTCTGCTCAGCCGGCGTCCTGCGCCAGAGCCGCTTCGATCGCGGCGATCAGCTCGGGATCGTCCGGAGGCGTGCGGCTCGGGAAGCGCCCGATCGTCCGGCCCGTGCGGCCGACGAGAAACTTTTCGAAGTTCCAGGCGACATCTCCCGCAAAGCCGGGCGACTGCGTCAGGTGCTTATACAGCGGATGGGCCTCCTCGCCGACTATTTTGATCTTCTCGAACAGGTCGAAGGTCACCCCGTAATTCCGCGAGCAAAACGCCCGGATCTCCTCCATCGTGCCCGGCTCTTGCGCGCCAAAGTCATTGCACGGAAACGCCAGCACGCGCAATCCGGCCTGGCGGTAGCGCCGGTACAGAAATTCCAGTCCCGCATACTGCGGGGTGAATCCGCAAGCGGACGCGACGTTTACGATCAGCAGCACGTTGCCTTTGTACGCGTCCAGCCCGACCTCCTGCCCGTCGGCCGCGCGAACGGTCCATTCGTAGATCGACATGTTTGCTCCGCCCTTTCTTCTTCGGGATCTTACGGATCATTATACCCCACATTTCCAGCCTCTGCATCACGGGACGTTCGGCGAAACGGCGCGGCGAACACAAAAAGACCAGCCCGCGCTTTTCCGCCGGCTGGCCTTCCGTCTTCCGAACCTTGCGTCCGCCCTCTTACCCCAAATGGCCGGCCTCGCGGCGAAGCAGCTCCCGAAGCTCCCCCGGCCGGTCCGTGATAATGCCGGAGGCGCCCGCCCGAACGAGCCGCCGCCAATCCTCCTCGCGGTTCGGCGTATACGGGTATACCGCATAACCCGCGCGGCGCAGCTCGGTGATATCCGACTCGCCAATCAGCCTGTGATGAGGGTGAAACGACGTCACCTCGCCCTGCATCCCGGTCGTCAGGCCCAGATGCGTTACGGGATTCGCCGAGTACAGGAGCCCGATCGCCGTCGCCGGACGAAGCCGTTTGAGACGCTGCAGGATTTTGTGATCGAACGACGAGACGACTACCCGGTGGCTGCGGCCCTCCGCATCCAGCATCCGGGACAGCTCCTCTTCCAGCTTGCCGCCATAGGAGCCCTTGATCTCGATGTTGATCAGCAGACCCGGCGGCACAAGGGCGAACACTTCCTCCAGCAAGGGCAGGCGTTCGCCTCGGAAGCGTTCGTCAAACCAAGCTCCGGCGTCCAGCTTGCGAAGCTCCTCCGCGGTCATTTTCCACACTTCGCCGCTGCCGTCCGTCGTGCGGTCCACCGTATCGTCGTGAATCACGATCAGCTTCCCGTCCGCCGACAGGTGGATGTCCAGCTCGATCCCGTCCGCGCCCTGTTCGATTGCGGTGCGGAAAGAGGCCCATGTATTTTCGGGAGCGATGCTGGCCGCTCCCCGGTGGCCGATGACCAGCGGCTGATTTTTCGACATTCGATCACCCCATCCAAGTATTGCGTGTATTGCCTCTTCACTCCATCGTATTCGCAACACGCAGGGCATTTTCCTGTCTGCGCCGCGAAAATATCGGAGGGCGGCCGTCCCGGACCCGGCTCGGCGTGCAACAACATCCGTCAAAGCATATAATGAACACAGGCCGTCTCGGACGGACGATCCGGACGGAAGCCCGCGCCTTCTCGGACGGAGCCGCTCCCCGTTGCCTCGGGGCAGGGGGCTGCGCGCCGTTTCCGACCAGGCGGCAGGAGCCCGGAACCCGCAGAAATCGCGGCTCGGCCAACCGGGAGACGGCACGCGCCATGCGTCCGCCTTCCGCTCCCGTCAAGGGGCCGGCCAAGCGAAGAAGGAGCCTGAAGCTTACGATGATCACGATAAAAACGCGCGATCAGATCGCCAAAATGCAAGAAGCGGGCAAGCTGCTGGCCGCTTGCCACCGGGAGATCGCCAAACGCATCAAACCCGGCGTCTCCACCCGGGAGATCGACCAGTTCGTCGAACGATTTCTCGCCGAACACGGAGCGATTCCCGAACAGAAAGGCTATAACGGTTACGAATACGCAACCTGCGCCTCCGTCAACGACGTCATCTGCCACGGCTTTCCCAGCCCGGAGCCGCTGCGCAGCGGCGACATCGTGACGATCGATATGGTTGTCAATCTGAACGGCTGGCTGGCCGACTCCGCCTGGAGCTATGCGGTCGGCGAAGTGTCGGAGGAGGCCGCCCGTCTGCTGGAGACGACGAAGCGGGCCTTGTACATCGGCATCGAGCAAGCCCGCGTCGGCAACCGGATCGGCGATATCTCCAACGCGATCCAGAAGTTCGCCGAAGCGCAGGGCTACGGTGTCGTAAGGGAGTTCACGGGCCACGGAATCGGCACGCGCATGCACGAGGACCCGCAAGTTCCCCATTACGGCCCGGCCGGGAGGGGCATGCGCCTCAAGGAAGGCATGGTGATTACGATCGAACCGATGCTGAATTGCGGAACGGCCGACCTCTACGTGGAAGAGGACGGCTGGACGGCGCGCACCTGGGACGGGCGGCTCTCCGCGCAATACGAGCACACGATCGCGATCACGGCGGGCGGCCCGCTGATTCTGACGGCGCAGGACTAACTTCGGCTTCCGGCGATTCTCCGGTCCCCGCGTTCTGTTCCAGTCTAGCCGCCGACCGTCAGCCGGAGGTTAACGCGCCGTTGAGCTTTTGTAAAGACGGGAGCGCCCCGTCCGCCGTCCCGTATGCGCAAAAAAAGCCCCAACCCGCAAGGGTCGGGGCTTTTTCGCCGATTCCGCGTTATTCCGTTTCCAGTACATCGGGGTCCGGCCCGATCCGGCCGCCGCAGTCCAGCGCGTCGATACGCGCCATGTCCTCGGCGCTCAGCTCGAAGTCGAACAGTTGCGCGTTGGAGGCGATCCGATCGGCGTTGACCGACTTCGGGATGACGACAACGCCGTTCTGCAGGTCCCAGCGGAGGATGACCTGGGCCGTCGTCTTGCCGTATTTTTGCGCGATCTCCTTCAGCGTCGGGTCCTCAAGCAGTTGGCCTTGGCCCAGCGGACTCCACGCCTCGATCTGGATGCCGTGGCGGCGGCAATACTCGCGCAGTTCCCGCTGAGCGAGACGCGGATGCAGCTCGACCTGGTTCACCATCGGCTTCACCTCGGCATCGGCCATCAGGGCGTCCAGATGCGCCGGTTGGAAGTTGCTGACGCCGATCGCGCGGACGCGTTTTTCCTTGTACAGCTTCTCGAGCGCTTTCCACGTTTCCTTGAAGCGGCCTTTTTTCGGCATCGGCCAGTGAATGAGGTACAGATCGAGCGTCTCCAGACCCAGCTTTTCCATGCTGGCCTCGAACGCGCGAAGCGTGCTGTCGTATCCTTGGTCGGCGTTCCACACCTTGGTGGTAATAAACAGCTCGTCGCGGGGGATGCCGCTCTCGGCGATCGCCCGGCCTACGCCTTCTTCGTTGCGGTAGATGGCCGCCGTGTCGATGCTCCGGTAGCCTGCGGCCAGAGCCGCTTTCACGGAGTTGATGACCACGTCCCCGTCTTCCACCCGCCAAACACCCAATCCTACCCATGGCATGCGGACGCCGTTCGCCAGCGTGACCGCGTCCGCGATAGATGCAGCCGTCGTCATGTCGATCTCCACTCCTTTGACAATGATAGATGAATCGATAATTCCCAGTTATTATCCTAGCATAGAAGGAGTTCCAACCCCAAATTCGACAAATCCCGTCTTACCCTCGTCTAAAAGGGCGGCCCCGATGAAACCGCCGAAGGCGATTCGGCGAAGGTGGAGAAGAGCACTCCCTTAACCCGCCCTGCGGGCGATTCCGCCCGGCCGCAAGCCCCATCGCCGAGAGGCTGGCCGGCGCGCCCAGTCACGGAGACCGCCGGGCGCATATCCTGTGGGCAGCAAGACATTCACCCACGGGGGGATTGCGATTGTTTACGTATACCGTACAGCCCGGCGATACGCTCAATTCGATCGCCGCCCGCTTCAACACGACTCCGGCGGCCATCATCGCGGCGAACGGCCTGCAAAGCTTCCTGATCTTCCCCGGCCAGCGCCTGCTCATTCCAGGCACGCAACCCGGACCCGGTCCTCAGCCGCCGCATGGCAATCTGGAGCAGCGCGTGAACCGGCTGGAGAATCAGGTGAACCGGCAGCAGGATGAAATCAACCGCCTGCAGCAGCGCGTCAGCCGCCTGGAGCAGCGGGTTCGCCGTCTCGACGGCCAACAATAACCGCCGCCCCGGTACGCCGAGCCTCTCCGGAACGACTTCCGGAGAGGCTCGTCCGTTTTGCGTCATGTGCGATATTCGGTTGGAGGCGGGCGGAACAACCGGGCGAAGGACGCTCCCCCGATTCCGCGCGCTGTCTCAGACCGCTCTTACGCCTCTTCCTCGCTCAGTTCAACCAATTCGAACAGACGCGCCACTACGTCCGGCTCGACATATCCCGCCCGCCTATGAAGCGCGTTGGCCGTGCCCGCGGCGGCCGCCAGCCTCAAGCTGTCGCGCAGCGGCCACCCTCTCGCCATACCCGCTGCCAATCCCGCCAAGTACGCATCGCCGCTTCCCACCGCGTTCACGACCTTCTGCTCCGGCAGGCGCAGCCGGTAGAATCTTCCCCCGGCCAGCGCCAGAGAACCCCTCGCCCCAAGCGAGACGCAAACGCACGGGATACCGTATTCCTTGGCCAATCGCGCCATCGCGCGGCGCATCTCGTCTTCCCGGCCGGTCCGGACGCCGAGCAGTTGCGCCGCCTCCTCCTCGTTCGGCTTGATGACGTCCGGAGCGGCGCGCACACCGTGCCGGAGCGGTTCCCCGCTGGCGTCCAGCAGCACGGTCGCGCCTTCATGCCGGGCGATCCCGATCAGTTCGCGGTACAGATCGGCCGGGACGCCCGCCGGCATGCTCCCGCTGAAGCAGACCAAGGCCGACCGCCGCGCCGCCGCCCGAACCTTGTCCCGCAGCTCCATCACCGCCGATTCGCCGATGGCAGGGCCCGGCTCGATGAACTCCGTCGACTGTCCCGTCGATTCGTCGATGAAGTTCAACGCCAGCCTGGACTCTCCCGCCACCTGCACGAAGTCAGGCTCAATCCCGGTCGACTGCAGCTCCCGCTCGATGTAGGCGCCGTTGTATCCGCCGACAAATCCCGTCGCCGTCACGTCCAGCCCAAGCTGCCGCAGCACGCGGGCGACGTTGATGCCTTTGCCTCCCGCGTCGACAAGCGCGGAGGTAACGCGCATGGCGCGCCCGATCTCCAGCTTGGGCAAATAATAAGTTTTGTCGATCGCCGCATTCATCGTAACGGTGGCGATTCTCGCCGCCGATTCCGTCCGTTTCATCGCCTGTCCCCCATGAATCCATAACCTCCCGATGCCCTTCCGGCCACTTTGCGGCAGCGTTCGCCCGGCGCAAAGAAAACCCGCTTCCCCCAAACCGGGAAAAAGCGGGCTTCCGTCTTACGCCTTGCCGGATTTGGACGGATCGAACGAGCTTTTCAGCGACACGATCAGATTGAACACGAGATGGCCGGGTTTCGTATGCTTCGGGTCCACGTTGAAATACCCGTGCCGGAAAAACTGGAACTTGTCCTGCGCCTTGGCGTCGCGCAGGTTCGGCTCCACGAAGCCGTGCACCACTTCCAGCGACTTCGGGTTGATCCGGCTGAGGAACGATGTGTCGACTTTGCCCGCCGCGTCGTCGCCCGCTTCTTCGCCGGCGACCTGCGCCGTCTCGGCTTGTTCGGCCGCCTCATCCCCCTCGTCCGTCACAAGCGAGTCGTACAGGCGGAACTCCGCAGGCACGGCGTGATTCGCTTCGACCCAGTGGATCGTTCCTTTGACCTTGCGGCCGGTGAAGCCGGACCCGCTCTTCGTCTCGGGATCGTAGGTGCAGCGAAGCTCGACGACCCGTCCGTCCGCGTCTTTTACGACTTCCTCGCATTTGATGAAGTACGCGTGCTTCAGCCGCACCTCGTTGCCGGGATACAGGCGGTGGTAGCCCTTCACCGGCTCCTCCATGAAATCGTCCTGCTCGATGTAGATTTCGCGGGAGAACGGAATATGGCGCACGCCCATCTCCGGATTTTCCGGATTGTTCTCGGCCTCGAGCATTTCCGTCTGGCCCTCGGGATAGTTCGTGATTACGACCTTCAGCGGACGCAGGACGGCCATCGTGCGCGGCGCCTTCAGCTTCAGATCCTCGCGGATGTAATATTCGAGCTGCCGGTAGTCGACGATGCCGCTGCTTTTGGATACGCCGGTCTCCCGGCACAGCGCGCGGATCGCCTCCGGCGTATAGCCCCGGCGGCGCAGACCCGACAACGTCGGCATGCGCGGATCGTCCCAGCCGTCCACGATGCCTTCCTCCACCAACTGGCGGAGATACCTTTTGCCCATGATCGTATTGGACAGCTTGAGCTTGCCGAATTCATACTGCCGCGGCACGTTCGGCATCTCGCACTCCCGGATGACCCAATCGTACAGCGGGCGCTGATCTTCGAACTCCAGCGTGCAGATCGAATGCGTCACCCCTTCGATCGCGTCCTCCAGGGGATGGGCGAAAGCGTACATCGGATAGATGCACCATTTGTCGCCGGTATTGTGGTGCTTCGTGTGCGAGATTCGATAAAGAACGGGGTCGCGTAGATTGATGTTCGGCGACGCCATGTCGATCTTCGCCCGCAGCACCTTGGAGCCGTCCGGGAATTCCCCGGCGCGCATGCGCTGGAACAGATCGAGGTTCTCCTCGATCGGCCGGTCCCGGTACGGGCTGTTGACGCCCGGTTCCGTCAGCGTGCCGCGCGTTCTCCTGATTTCCTCGGCGCTCAGCTCGCAGACATACGCTTTGCCTTTGCGGATCAGCAGAAGCGCCCGTTCGTACATCTCTTCGAAGAAGTCCGAGGCGAAAAACAGCCCGTCCCATTCGAAGCCGAGCCATTTCACGTCTTCTTTGATCGCATTGACGTATTCGATGTCTTCCTTCAGCGGATTGGTATCGTCGAACCGCAAGTGCGTCCGTCCCTTGAACTCGTCGGCGAGCTCGAAGTTCAGCCAGATGGACTTGGCGTGCCCGATATGCAGATATCCGTTCGGCTCGGGCGGGAATCGCGTCACGATCTCCTTCACCCTGCCCGCTTGCAGGTCGTCGATGACGATGGATCTGATGAAGTTGGACGATCCAGCCGGTTTAGTCTCCATACCCCTCAACCTCTCTATCCAAGGATAAACGGCTTCGCCGTCCCGTCGCGGGACACGGCGCGTTTACCGTTGAATACAAGAAACGCTACGCGGCTATTGCGGTACCCGTTCTTGTATCTTGAAAAAAATCCATTTCCCCTATCATACACCAAAAAACGCAAATATAAAGCGCAGATAGGTGGTTTTTGCGCCAATTCGGCCGCGGGCAGGTTTTTCGCCGGATCGGTCCCGGCCTTCTCCGGCGGCCGGCCGTCCCGGACCGCGGCGCGCCGCGCAGGCGCCGGGCCTGATTTTTTCGCGCGTTCGAATGCCGCTGTCCGATCGGGTCGAAGCATGGTATAATGTGCCTATCCGCATCATGAAAATAAATTTCAATCATGCGTCTTTGGACGGAAAGGACGGTTCGCCGCCCCGATGGCTCTTTCGCGTATTCGACGATTTGCCGCTCTGTCGCTCCCGATTGCGCTAGTCCTGGCGACCGCCGCCCCGATGGCCGCCGCCGCATCCAAGAACAACGCATCGATCATCATGCGGATCGGCAGCACCTCCGCCCAAGTCGGCAGCGATGCCGTCGAGCTTGAGGTCGCTCCGGTCATGACGGAAGAACAAGTCACCCTCGTTCCGCTCCGGTTCGTCGTCGATTCGCTGGAAGGCGAGCTCGAATGGGACCCCGATATCCAACTGGTCACGATTTCCCACGGCGGACGCGAGATCCAGCTATATATCGGCAAAGAGGTCGCGTATGTCGACGGCAATGCCGTCGAACTGGATGCCGCTCCCGAGATCGTAGACGGCGTCACGATGGTGCCCGTGCGATTCGTAAGCGAGAATCTGGGACAACGCGTGGAATGGCTGCCCGATACGAACCAGATCGTTCTGCATCCCGAATGAATCCAAAAATCAACGGCGTATCGTCCCTGTCCGGGGATGATACGCCGTTTCTCGTAAACTATGCCATGCGGCCGCAGTCGAGGTCCATGACCGACTTCCTGGATGGGCGATCAGCCCTTCAGGCTGCCGGCGGCCACGCCTTCGATGATTTTGCGCTGCAGGATCGCGTACACGGCAATAACCGGCGCGCTGCTGATGACGACCGAAGCGCACAGGGCGCCGTAGTTCATGTTGAATTTGTCCATGAAGGAGACGACCGCAACCGGAAGCGTACGCAGGCTTTGGCTCGACAGGAACAGGTTCGCCATGATGTATTCGTTCCAGTGGCCCATAAAATTCAGGATGAACACCGTCACCAGCGTAGGCGTCGTCAGCGGGAACACGATGCGGCCGAGCAGCCCGTATACGGACAGACCGTCCACGATGCCGGCTTCCTCCAATTCTCTCGGAATCGACTTGAGGAAGGCGGCGATAATGAACACCGAGATCGGAATGCCGAACGCCGTATACGGCACGATCAGCGCCATCGGCGTATTGTACAGGCCGAAATCCTTGATCATGATGTACAGCGGAATGAGCAGCGACACCGGCGGAATCAGCAGCGACAGAAGCAATACGCCGTAGACGAGCCTGCTGAGCTGCGGGAACCGCATCCGGGTGACCGCGAAAGCGATTCCCAGCGAGAGCAAGATGCCGGCGGTCGTCGAGACGGTCGTGACGTACAAGCTGTTGAAGAAATAACGGCCGATGTTGTTGTTGGACAACGCGTTCACGTAATTGAAGAAATCGATCTTCTCCGGCAAGTTCCACGGCTTGAGCACAATTTCCGAATTGCCCTTGAAGGACGAGATCAACACGAAATACAGCGGATAGAGCACGACGAGAATATAAGGCAGCAGCACGAGATGCCGGACGGCTTGGATTCGGCGCATCTTGTCAGACCTCCTCCTCGGACCGGCGCGTCAGCAGATGGAAGATCAGCGTCAGCACGCAGGTGAACAGGAAAATGATGATCGAAATCGCATTGGCGTAGCCGAACTTGGACATCGAATACGCCTGCTTGTACATGTACGTCGCCATCACCTCGGAGCTTCCGAACGGGCCCCCCGCCGTCATAATGAGTACGATATCGAGAGCTTTCATCGCGCCGGTGATGGAGAGCAGCATCGTGACGAGAATTACCGGACGAATCAGCGGTATCGTCAAATATCGGGCTTTGCGCCAGCCGACGGCGCCGTCGATCTCGGCCGCCTCCTGCATCTCCCTGGGAATGCCGAAGATCGCGGCCAGCACGAGCACGACATAAAAGCCGGTCCATTGCCATGCGTTGGCGAACAGAATGGCCAAAAACGCGAAGCGTTCGTCGCCGAGCCAGCCGATCGCCCACGATTCCAGGCCGACGGCGCGAAGAATCTGGTTGATCAGGCCGGCGTCCGGATGGTAAATAAACTTCCAGACAATGCTGACGATCGCGGTGGACAATACGCTCGGCAGGAATACCGTCGTCTTGTAGAAGTCCAGGAACCGGCGAGCGCCGCTGATGACGATCGAGACGAACAGGATAAACGGAATTTGCACGAATACGGAAAACAGCACGAAATAAATGTTGTTTTTCAAGGAGACGAGAAACTTCTCGTCCCGGAACGCGCCGATAAAATTGTCCAGTCCGGTGAACGCCGCTTCGTTAATGCCGTTCCAGCTCGTCACCGAGTAGCGCAGCGAGCTGAACAGCGGGGCGACGTAAAACGTGATATACAGCGTCAATGCCGGGATGACCAGAATCGCGTAAGCCAGCCTGTTTCGCATGACCTTTTCCATGAGCAGCCCCCCGAGATGAAGCGGGCACCACCGCGTACAGTGGCGCCCGATTGTTCAAGTCCGGATTATTGCGCTTTGTTGGCCTCTTCTTGCGCTTTTTGCACCTTTTCCGCCGCTTGTTCCGGAGTGATTTTGCCGCCGACCAGTTCCTCTACGGCTTCTTCCAGCGTTTTCTTGACGGAAGCCTGAACCAGCGAGTCGAATGCCGGGAAGGCCGCTTTTTGTTTGTTTTGAACTTTGACCGCTTCGACGATCAGCCCTTTCGCGTCGCCGGTGTCGGACAGCTTCATGGACGGGATGCGTCCGGATTGAGCCAGCTCGAGCTTTTGGTTGGCTTCGGTGTAGTAGTTTTTGATGAACGCCTTGACGGCTTTCAGTTCGTTTTCGTTCAGCTTGCTGGAGAAGCCGTAGCCGTTGGAGAAGCCGCCGTTGATCGTGTTGTCGCCGGGGCCGCCGACGTTCGGGAAGTTGAAGAAGCCCACGTTGTCTTTAATCGTCGAGCTCTCGCCCGTGATGCCGGCGATCGCCCACGTGCCGTCGAACAGCATCGCCGCTTGGCCGGTGTAAAATTTCGCTTGGCCTTCCGCGTATTTTTGCGCGATGGCGTTTTTGTCGAGGTAGCCTTTTTGCTTCAGCTCGTCGAGCATTTTCAGCCCGTCCACGACCGGTTTGTCGGTCCATTTCGTCTTGCCGGTGGTGAAGCCTTCCTGGATTTCGACACCGCCGTGGCGAACGAACATGGAGTTGACGAGCATGTTGATGGCCCAAGCGTCGCCGCCTCCGCCCCCGAGGGCAATCGGTGTGATGCCTTTGGCCTTGAGAGCCTCGCAGACCTGAAGGAACTCGTCCCACGTCGTCGGCACCTGCACGCCCGCGTCCGCGAACATCTTCGTGTTGTAGAAGAAGCCTTCGACGTAGCCGGCTTCCGGCAGGCCGTACACTTTGCCGTCCACGGTGAACTCGCCCAGATTGAGGAATTTGTCGCTCAGGCCCAGCTCTTGGATGATCGGGGTCAAGTCCAGCAGACGTCCCGCTTTGGAATAGTTTTTCGTGTCGTCGCCGCCGAACAGGTTGAAGATCGGAGGCGGGTTGCCGGCGGCCATTTCCGCTTTCAGCTTCTGGTCACGGTTGACCGTGTCTTCGACGCCGTCGAGCTCGAATTTCAGGCCCGGCACTTCAGCTTCGGTCTTTTTGGCGACCTCTTGAAGCAAGGCTAGCGTGTTTTTCGAAGTCTCGCGCACGTTGATGTGGCGGATCGTCATCTTGAATTCTTTTGCTGGTTCGGCAGGTTGCACAGTCGGTGCGGAAGAAGCGTTCGCCGCAGGGGATACGGAGCCGTCATCGGAATCGCCGCCGCAGCCTGCCGCCGCAACGGCCAAAGCCATGACCATCGCTACGGGCAGCCCTTTCTTGGTCTTCATCATTCTTTGACCTCCCGGTAAACGTTTTAATAATGCTTACATCTCGATTATAGGAACGGCGGCCGGTTGCCATATAGACAGACATTTCTCGAAAACAGGGATAAAAATCTCTACTGGAGGCACATGCGGAGAGCGGGGCGCGGCGGAGGGCATCGAAGGGAACAAAAAAGCCTTCTCCGCCGAATAACGGAGAAGGCCGGCCGCTTGTCGGGACGGTCGGCAACGGACCTGCGCGCGGCGGTCTCATAAGCGGCCCCGATCCGCCATACGTATGGGATATGGCGGTTAACCCGCCGTCCAATCGCAACTTAGGAGGCCCGTCCGACATGAATGTGACGATGACGACTCTCGACGACCTCTGCTCCCGTTATATCCGGGCCGCGGATCGGCAGGTGGACAATGTGGTGTTTCCCCTGCCCCGCTCTTGGTGGAGCCGTCCTTACGAATACGCCTGGGCGATGACGCAGGCTTCGGCCGACCATGTCTCGCTGGATGCCGGCTGCGGCGTTTCCCATCCGTTCAAATTTTGGCTGGGCGCGCGCTGCCGGGAGGCGCATGCCTGCGATACCGACGCGCGGCTGATTCAGCCCGCGGCTCTGCTGAAGGAGATCGCCGCCGATTTCGGCCACGGCGCGGCGGCGTCGCTCACGCTGGAGACGCTGAAGGCTGTGCGCGGACGCCTTGCCGATCTGACCGATCTGGCTTACGAAAACAACGCGTTCGACCGCATCTTCTGCATCTCCGTCCTGAAGCATGTGCCGCGCGAGGCACGGCGCGCGGTTTTCGCCGAATTTTACCGCACGCTTCGCCCGGGCGGCCGCGCCGTGCTGACGTTCGACGTGCCGTCCGTCCGCCCGGAAGAGCTGCTCGATGCGATCCGCGGCGCGGGCTTCGTCTTCGCCGGAGAATTGCAGCCGTCGATGCCGGACGACGCGATCTTCTCCGATACGCACGGCGAACGGCAATACGTCTTCCGGATGCTGCTGGAAAAGCCCTCGTAGCGGGCGGCCAGGCCGGGCGCGCGCGGCGGCGGCTTCAAGGACGTAGTCCCGCTGACGGCGGCCGCAAAAAAAGCGCTCCGGGTTTCCGTCCCGGAGCGCCGGCGATCCGCGGCGCGGACCGTCTATTCTTTTTGGTCCGCGGTCGTGTCGATGACATTGCCGTCCTCGACGATGCCGCGCGTCGAGTTGCGGAACTCGCGCAGCGTATCGCCGAAGGCGCGGCCGAGTTGCGGCAGCTTGGCGGGGCCGAACACGATCAGCGCGATGGCGAAGATGAGCACAAGGCCCGAGACGCCGATATTGTTGAACATCGGAAGGTTCCTCCTTTCCGGGAAAAGTAACGCAAGGATACGGCCTCGCCGCCCCGTCGGCCGGGACGGATCGCCGGCATTTCAGGATTACCGGGATGCGGCTCAGCCGTCCGGCCCCGACGGTCTCCGCCGCATCAGCCGCCATTGGCGTCCCGCCGCAAGCGCGCTGATCTCGAACAGCAGGAGCAGCGGGATGGTGACTGACAGATGCGACAGCATATCCGGCGGCGAGATGCATGCGCCGACGATCGTCAGTCCGACGTAGGCGTATTTGCGCGTCTGCCGGAGGCGTTCGGGCGTGAGCAGGCCGATCCGGGTCAGGAACAGCAGGATGACCGGCAGCTCGAAGGCGATCGCCATCGGGAACACGATGCTGAACATCAGCGAGAAATAGCGGTCGATCCCGTACGTCTCCGAAGCGCCGATCGATTGGTTCAGCTTCTGCAAAAATCCGAGCATCATCGGGAACACGACCAGGTAGCTGAACGACGCGCCGCCGATAAACAGGCCGAATGCCGCCGGGATGTACGGCAGCGCGCTGCGCGCCTCCCGGTCCGTAAGGCCGGGCCGCACGAACAGCCACATCTGATGCAGAAGCACCGGCAGCGTGAACAAGGCCGCGACCAGCATCGCGCATTTCATGTAGACCATCAGCCCGTCGGTGAACGAGAAGACGTTCCACTCGATCTCGGCGTTTGCGGGCCGGCTCTTCAAGTATCGCAGCAGGCCCGGGGCCGCATACAAGCCCGCGCACAGCGACAGGACGAAGCAGACCGCGACCGTCGCCAGCCGCTTGCGCGCTTCCTCCAGATGCTTCAGCCATTCTTCCTGTCCCATTCCCGTCTTCGCCTCCCGTCAAGCGCGCGCCGCGTCAGAGGACCAACCCGCTGCCTTGCTTCAGATATTTGGCGATGCCTTCGGCGGCCCGGTAAGCCAGCGCGCCGACCGTACACGTCGGGTTGTAGCCGCTGTTGTGCGGGAACGCCGACGCTCCGACCACGAACAGGTTCTCCATATCCCACATTTGCAGATACGAGTTGACGGCCGACGTGGACGGGTCGGCCCCCATGATCGCGCCTCCCGTGTTGTGCGTCGACTGGTACGGCACGATGTTGTACGGACCGAGCTGGTCGTTCGAGCCGATGGACGTGGGGCCCATCTCCTGCATGATTTCCTTCGTTTTCGCCGCCATGAACTTGACGAGTTGCCGGTCCTGCTCCTCGAAATCGAACGTGATGCGCAGCAGCGGCAGCCCGTAGACGTCCTTGTAGGTCGGGTCGAGGTCCATGTAGTGATGCCGCCACGGCATGCTGCTGCCCTGCTGCGCCACGGTCAGCACGCGGTTGGCGTATTTGATCGACGCTTGCTTGAACGCCTTGCCCCATTGCTTGGTGCCGGCGGGCGTGGAGTTGGTGGCGATCGGACGGAAGCCTGTCTGCGAGATCCGGATGCCCGACCCGTGGATGAAGTTTACGTCCGTATGGTCGAAGTTGTCCCCGTTGAAATCGGGAACCTCCATGCCGAGCGAACCGGCGCCCGCGTACAAGTTGAACTCCTCGTCGTCGAAAAAGCCGACCGCCGATCCGCCGCCCGTCTGGTAGGCGTAGTTTTTGCCGATGACCCCCTTGCCCGTCGCCGGGTCGTACTTCTTGCCGATGTTCGAGACCAGCAGCAGCTTGACGTTCGTGAACACGTAGCCCGCCAGAATGACGACGTCGGCCGGCTGCTCGAACTGCTCGCCCGTAATTGTATTCGTGTAGAGGACGCCCCGCGCTTTTTTGCCGTCGTGAAGCACCTGGGTGACGTTGGAGTACGACCGCAATTCCAGATTACCCGTTTGCTGCGCCACGGGGATGACGGTGACGACCGGATCGGCTTTGGCCCCGTATTCGCAGCCGTACCGCTCGCAGAATCCGCAGTACTGGCAGGCCGCGCGCGTGATGCCGTCGGGGTTCGTGTAGTTTTCGGACAGATTGGCCGACGGCATCATGTACGGATGGTACCCGAGCTTTTTCGCCGCTTCCTCGAACCGCTTCAGCGCCGGGGTGCGGATCATCGGCTTGGTCGGCAGCGGACTGGACCGTCTGCCGATCAGCGGGTTTTCTTCCGGATCTCCCGAGATGCCCGCCATTTTCTCGAACTTGTCGAAATACGGCTCAAGCTCGTCGTATGTAATCCCCCAATCCTGAATCGTCATGCCTTCGGGAATCTTCCGCTTGCCGTACCGCTCGACCGTCTTCGTGTAAATCTCGAAGTCGTAGGGCAGGAACCGCAGCGTCTGCCCGTTCCAATGCACGCCCGCTCCGCCCAGGCCTTCGCCCATCAAGAACGAGCCGAATTCGCGCATCGGCACGGCGGTCATTTTTTCGGTGTTGCGGAACGTAATCGTCTCCTTGGACAAATCCTGCATCATCTCGTAGCGAAAAAAATAACGCAGCTCGTCGTGCACCATATAGTAATCTTCCATCTGACGCGGCTTGCCGCGCTCCAGGGCAACCACTTTGACGCCTTGCTTGGTCAGCTCGGCCGAAAGAATGCCGCCCATCCATCCCATGCCGACGATCAAGACGGGTACGCTCGGCAGTTTCGTCGCCATACGGCACGCACATCCTTCCACAGAATAAAGGTTCGCGCCCGTCCTTTGCTACTCGGACACCAGGTGGTGGCGCAAGCTTTTCGGCGCGATTTCCACGAATTTGTCCGACTCCATGATGTCGGTGTACGACATCTGATTGCCGGGATATTTCCGCATGGCCCAGCCTTGCATGTTTTTATTGCCGCCGTACAGCGGATCGGCATAGACGCCTTCGAGCGTCAGCCGGCGAAGCAGGTTGAAGAACGCTTTGCCTGTCCCGCTGTCAACCACCGGAATCTCGCCGTTCTCCATCATCGCGAGCACGGCGTCCTTCTCTTCGTCGCTCAGTTCGGCAAACGGCTTGCCGTACTTGCTCTTGGCGGTATCTTCCAGAGCTTGAATGCCCATCGTGAACAGATCCCTGCGCGGGATGCGGACATGCTCGCCTTGCGTCGGTTCGGCCTTGAAGAACGGCCCCATTCGGTATTCCCGCGCGTTCACGCCGAAAGGACTGGCCATCTGATGGTCGATGAAGTACGCGACCCCCAGTTCGGCCGCGCCGGGGCCGAGCTCATCCTTGGGGAAAATACGCTCCGCGGCGGCTTCGGTAATCCGTAACTGCTGCAGCGTGAAGAACATCGCCGCTTGGTTGTAATCGGCAGCCGCGTTGTCCTTGTTGTTCCCGGCGGAACCGGTCCCGTTTCCTTTGCCGCCCCTGTTGTTCAGTCCGCCGACAATCGCCCCGCCGATCACTCCGCCGACAACCGCTCCCCCAAGCGCCGCCCCCGAATATTTCAGAAAACGGCGTCGGGATCGGTCCGGCGGATGTTGTCCGTTCCGCTCCTCCATCTCCTCTATCCTCCTCGTCTGCATCATTTTGGATGTATGGTATTCGTATTTTGCTTCGCGGTGGACTTCTTATGCATGCGGCCTCGGCCGCTCCCGGGACGGGCGCCGGCTTCCGGTTCCGCGCGAGAGAGGGAAGAACGGAACCGGTCCGTTATACGCAAAAAAGGCGCATCGTCCTTGAACCAGAACGATGCGCCGTCATTCGAGCGCGTCTTTGGCGCGGAGGGCGAACAGCCCGCCTGCGGCGTCCCGGATCACGGCCCGGCACGCGCCGGAAGCGGCCGTCAAGCCGCTTCCGCTCCGAAAAACTTCAGCCCGGCCACGCCTCCGATGATGCAGCAGATGAAGAACAACCGCAGCCAGCTCCGCGATTCGCCGAACCAGATCATACCCAGCAGCACGCTGCCTGCCGATCCGATGCCCGTCCATACGGCATACGCCGTTCCGATCGGGATGGAGCCCAACGCCCTCGACAGCGTATAGAAGCTGAGGAATCCGACCGCGATCGCGCCGATCGTCGGCAGCCGCTTCGTGAAGCCTTCGGACTTCTTCATCAGCGTCACGCCGATCATCTCGCAGATGCCCGAACAGATCAAAAACACCCAGGCCACGCCGCTCACTCCTTCGAAGTCATTTTCAGGCCGATGATTCCGAGCAGCAGCAGCGACAGGAAAAACACGTTCGCCGCTCCGGCCGGTTCGCCGAGGAACAGCATGCCGATAATCGCCGTACCCGCCGTGCCGATGCCGGTGAATACCGTATACGCGGTTCCGATCGGCAGCATTTTCATGGACTTGGCGAACATCCAGAAGCTGAACCCGATCGCCGCGATCGTGAAGGCCGTCATCGGCACATTCGTGAAGCCCTCCGAATATTTAAGCCCCATGGCCCAGGCGATCTCGAACAACCCGCCGATCACCACATACAACCAACCCATACTTCCGTTCCCCCTGTTGCCGGTTTGCCGTTTTACCTGTCGATCAACGTCCGCTTCGCAAACTCCCAGACCGCCTGGCGGCGCCGCTCGTACTCGGGCCCCGGGTAAAAGCGCTGTTCCAGCCACAGCCCGTCCAGCAAACAATACATCGCCGACACCCAGGCTTCCGGCGAAGGAGCCGCCTTGACGAAATCGCGGTAGCCGATCGCGCCCAGCAAGTCCGTCAGCCGTCCTTCGTAATAAGCAAACGTCTCCTGAACCTTCTCCTTCAGCGCCTTGGGCGGATACATCAACGTCCGCTGCAGCAGCCTGCGCTCCGGAGACGCGCCGGGCAAATCCGTATACGCGAAAAAAAAGGACTTCAGCCGCGACTCTCGGTCGGCCTCGTCCTTCACCGGTCCGGGGCCGGCCAGCACGCGCGCCATCCATGCGTTCTCCCATTCCATCGCGTCGCGCAACAGGCCGAGAAACAGCTCCTCCTTCGACGACACGTGCGCGTACAGGGAAGGCGTGCGAATGCCGACCGCGCGGGCGATCTCCGACAGCGCCGTTCCTTCGTACCCTTGCTCGGCGAACAGTTCAAGCGCGGCTTGTCTGATTTTGGCCAGCGTCATCCGATCCCCTCTTCCTAACGAACGTTAGTTAGTCCGTGGCATTATCATACCTCGCCCAAACGCCAAGGTCAATCTTCGCTGCGTCCTGCCGCCTCGCCCGCAGCATTCGGCCGGCGCCGCTAGCGCGCTTCTATGTATCGGGGCCGCTCCCGGCCCGATCACGATACGCGGCGGGCCGCACGCCCCGCGGTCCGGCTTGCGGGCTTAACCGCCGACGGTTTCCGGAGCCGTTTCATCAGCGCCCCGGGAATACGCCCGGAGGCCTCGAAGCTCGCCGGCCGCCGCTTGCGCGCTGCGGGCGGCACAGTACGGAGCGGCCGGGCCGGCTTGGGAGGAGCGGCGTTGAAGCGGCGCAGCTTCAGGATGCGCCGGTACATCGACCGGTTCGGGAGCTTCGTGAACGGCGTCGCCTCCGGCCGCGTGTTGACCTCCAAGATCCACAGCCTCAGCTCATTGTCGGCCGCGATGTCGAAGCCAAGCTCCCTGGAGGCGGGATACGCGCGCCCGAACGCCTCGGAAGCGGTCAGCGCGAGCGATTCCAGCCTTCGCACCTGCCTGGGCGCGTCTCCCTTCGCCCGTGACCGGAGCAGCGTCCCGGCATAGAGAATCTCCGCTCCCTGACTGCCGTTCGTGACGATGCGCCCCGTCCGTGCCAGCCTTCCGGCGATGCCCGTCACCTCCCATCTGCCTCTCTCGTTCCTCTGCGTCATCACGCGAAAATCGAACGGCCGCCGCCGGTAACGAAGCAGCCGAATCCCCTGCTGCACCAAATAGTTTTCCCGCCGCGCCGGAACGGCCAGCGCCGCCGTCACTCCCGACAAACGCCCGAAGCGGCGCGTCCTGCCGTTGGACCTTAGCCGGTACGCCGCCGTTCTCCCCCGCCCCAGACGCTCGATGCGGAACACATCGCGTCCGTGCGCCCCCAGATCGGGCTTCACATACACCATGCCGTATCGCTTCAGCAATTGGCCGAGGATTACGGGTCCGTACCGATGCGTCTCCGGCACGTTGGCCTTCGACGCGGCATCCGCCATCAGGGGGATCATGCGCTTCCATTTGCTGTAGATGCGGAGTCTCCCTCCGTCCGTCTTCACACGCCTCACCGCCTGTCACAGCATATGCCGCCGGCAGACGGGGGCGTGGGCCCGAACCTTCGTTGCTGCATACAATGTGATAAGATCCGGAAGGAGGAACCGCCATGGAACAGGCCATGCTGCGAGCGCTGCACGAGAAAGCGGAGAGGACGGCTCGCGCTTTTCCCTGGTACGCGGACATGATCCGGGGAACCGACATCCGCCGGTTGAACGATCTGCCGCCGATGACGGCCGAGGTGCTGGAACGCCGCTACTACGCGGCCGAACCGCCGGCCGGCGCTTGCACCGTCTACCGGACGTCCGGCACCAGCGGCGGCACGCGCAAAGCGATCGTCTACTCCGAGGACGACGAGCGCCGGTACGTGGAGCGCAAGATCGAGCTGTTCCGCCGGCTGACGGGCGGACTCGGTTATACGCGGGCGGCGTCCGATATGGGGACGGGACATGCGGCGAGCACGGCGGAGACGATATTTCGGGAACTGGGCTTCGAGACGCTGTCGATCCCGTATCAGGCTCCGGTCGGCGAGCATCTGGAGCGGTTGCGGGCGTTCCGTCCCGACGTGCTGTATACGATGCCGTCGCTGCTCGATGCGCTGCTGGAGGCGGCCGCCGATCCCGCCGCGCTTGGATTGAAGCGCGTCCTGCTCGTCGGCGAGACGGCCTCGCCCGAATGGCAGAGCAACTCGGCCAAGCTGCTCGGGATTGCCCGCGAATCGGTTATCGACACGTACGGCTGCATCGAGATCGGCACGATCGCGTATTTCCGCCACGACCTAGGCCGCTACGTGCTGCTGGACGGCCTGATCGCCGAAGGCCTCGATCCGTCGGAGGCCGGTCTGCCGGATACGGAGCTCAGCCCGGGCGAGTCGATCCTGACCCTGACCTCGTTCGACCGCGAGCTGTTCCCGGCCATCCGCTACGTGACGTACGATGTCGTGCGGGATCTGCGGGAGACGGAAGTGGACGGGCGGAAGACGGCCACCTTCCAAGCGCTGGTCAAGCGCGTCGGCGCGGAGCTGAAGCACGGGGAGAAGATCAGCCTGTACGACATCGAAGAGGTCGTTTGCCGCCATATCCTCCACGCGGCGATTCGCGTCGGGGTCGCCCGCAACCGGCTTGCCGTGGGGATTCGCGCCGCCAAGGAGAGCCTCACCGCCGAACGGCTGGAAGCGATCCGCCTCGATCTTCAGGAGAAGCTGCCGGAGATCGGGCGCATGATATCCGGCGGACTGCTGGATGAGATCGTCGTGTACGCCGACGCGGACGGCCAGCCGCTCAGATCGGGCGTTGTCAAACACAAGAAGCTTTACACCGATTAAGGAGGGACCCCATCGTGACGATCGACGAAGGCGTGTTCCGCGCGGTCGGCGCCACGCCGACCGTACGGCTCGCCAAGGCTCTCGGCGACACGCCGTTCGCGCTGTACGCCAAGCTGGAGATGCTGAATCCCGGCGGCAGCAGCAAGGACCGGCCCGCCCTCGCCATGCTGCGGAACGCCGTGCGGGAGGGAATAGTGCGGCCCGGCACGACGGTCGTGGAATCGAGCTCCGGGAATTTGGCGATCAGTCTGGCTCAGTTCTGCAATTATATGGATCTTCCGTTTATTTGCGTCGTCGACCCGAAGACGACCCCCGTCAATCTGCGGCTGCTGCGGTTATACAACGCCCGCATCGAGATGGTGGCGGAGCCCGATCCGGCCACGGGCGAATATTTGCCGGCCCGGCTCGCCCGCGTGCAGCGTCTGCTGAGCGAGATTCCCGGCAGCTACTGGCCCAATCAATACCGCAACGCCGAAAACGCGCGGTCGCACTTTGAGACGACGATGCCGGAGCTTGTCGCCTCGCTGGGCCGCATCGACCTGCTGTTCGTCGGCGTCAGCACGTGCGGCACGCTGCGCGGATGCTCCGATTACGTGCGCGAGCGGGGCCTCCCGACACGAGTCGTCGCCGTGGACGTCGCCGGCAGCGCCGTCTACGGGCGTTCGCAAGGAGGCCGCCGCAAGCTGCCGGGGCTCGGCGCGGCGATCGTGCCGCCGCTGAGGCCGGAGCCGGGCTCGGTCGACACGGTGACGGTCGAGGAGCGCGACTGCGTGGCCGGCTGCCGCCTGCTGCTGCGGCGCGAATCGATCCTGGCGGGAGCTTCGTCGGGAGGCGTGCTGGCCGCCGTCGCGCGCTGCCGGAGCCGCATACCGGACGGCGCGGTATGCGCCGTCATCCTGCCCGACCGGGGCGACCGCTATCTCGACACGGTCTACGATGACGAATGGGTCGCCCGGGAGTTCGGAGCCGAGGCTCTGCGGGAGCCGGACCGGCTGCTGTCGGGCGGCTCGGCGGATTCGCCCATCGCGGACGGACAGGAGGAAGTGTCATGAGGTATATCAACGACGATCATGTCCGCATGATGGGCATACCCTGGCGGGAGTTGATCGAACGGCTCCGGTCGGTGCTGGAGTGCCGTCTGCGCGGCGATGCCGCCCAGCCGCTGAAGCCGTACCTCCGTTACGGCGACCGCCGCAACCGGATCATCGCCATGCCCGCTTACGTCGGCGCCCCGCTGCATGTCGCCGGGCTCAAGTGGATCGCCAGCTTCCCCGGCAACAAGAGCCGGGGACTGCCGCGCGCCCACAGCGTCACGGTGCTGAACGAGGCGGACACGGGGCGGCCCGCGGCCGTCTGCAACAGCGCCCTGCTCAGCCAGATCCGGACGGCGGCCGTCACCGCGCTGACGCTCGAAGAGCTGCTGCGGGCGCGCGCCGCCGGGGAAGCGGCCCGGCCGCTTGACGCGCTGTGTTTCGGATGGGGACCGGTCGGCCGGCTACACGCGAGGATGCTGTTCGAGCTGTTCGGCGATCGGATCGGCGCGCTGGCGGTCCATGATCCCGCCGGAGTCGACTTGACGGGCATCGCCCCGCAGCATCGCCACCGCGTCCGCGCCGCGCCCTCCTGGCAGGAGGCGTACAAATCGGCCGACGTCGTGCTTACCTGCACCGTGGCTCCCGGCCGCTACATCGACCTGCCCCCGAAGCCGGGCGCGCTGCTGCTGAACGTCTCGCTGCGGGACTACCGCCTGGAGGCGCTGGACGGCGCGGTGGACGCGATCGTTGTGGACGACTGGGAGGAAGTGTGCCGCGAGGATACCGACATCGAACGGCTTCACCTGCAACGGGGCCTCCAGCGCGATAAAACGATCGCCCTCGACGAGGCCGTCTGTCGCGGCCGTTGGGGCGCGGCGGCCGGAGGCGGCACGGTGCTGTTCTGCCCGATGGGGCTGGCCGCATTCGACCTCGCCGTCGCCGATTGGTACGTCCGGCAGGCGGAGCGCGCGGGCATCGGCCTGGAGCTGCCGGATTAACGGCTCCGCAGGCTGCTCCTGCCTGCTGCGCGGAGACCCGGGAGCGCCGAAGCCGGCGATGGACGAGACTGGCGCCTGCCGCGATCGCCCCCTGCCAGGCGGCCGGCCGGAACCGGTAAGGCGCGACGGATTCCGCGCGAGGCGGGGTCCGTTTTTTCTTGCGCGGCCGCCCTTCGATGCCGGGTGCGTCCGGAGCGAATGGCCCATCCTTCTGCCTGCCGCATCCGGCGGCGAATTCCCTCTTGGCGTGATGTGTTTTTGTGCTATACTAGAAGTGCGACTATTGTTAACGTGTGCATGAACTCTTTATTCCAGATGGAGGTCATTTCCCTTGAACAAACCTTGGTCCGTTGCCATGTCGGAATCGTTTATGCAGCAATACCCCATCGTCTCGGATATGCCGTTCCAAAAGCGCCGTTGTTGGAATTACGAAAACGGTTGCATTTTAACCGCATTCGAGCGCATGTGGCGCCGGACGGGCGACGACCGGTATTTCCGGTACATTCAGGAGAACATGGATCTGTTCATCCGCGAAGACGGATCGATCGAGACGTACAACCTGAACGAGTACAACGTCGACATGATCAATCAGGGCAAGACGCTGTTCCTGCTGTACGAGAGAACCGGCCAGGAGAAATACCGCAAGGCGATCGAGCTGCTCGTGACGCAACTGAAAGGGCATCCCCGCACGAGCGAAGGCGGTCTCTGGCACAAAAAAATTTATCCGTTCCAAATGTGGCTCGACGGCGTGTATATGACGTCCCCGCTGCTGGCCCAATATGCCCAAACGTTCGGTGACCCGCATTGGTTCGACGACGTGGCGAACGAAATTTTGCTGATGGAGCGCGTCGCCCGCGACCCGAAAACCGGCTTGCTCTACCACGGTTGGGACGAGAGCCGCGAGCAGCGCTGGGCCAATAAGGAAACCGGTTGCTCGCCGCATTTCTGGGGGCGCGGCCTCGGCTGGTATGTTATGGCGATTGTCGACGTACTGGACTTTATGCCGCTCGGCCATCCGCAACGCGGGCAGATCGTCGGCATCTTCCACCGGCTGGCGGAAGCGATCGTCCGTGTCCAGGATGCCGAGAGCGGAATGTGGTGGCAAGTGCTCGACCAAGGCGGACGGGAGAAAAACTACCTGGAAGCGTCGGCTTCGTCGATGTTCGCCTGCGCGCTCGCCAAAGGCGCGAACAAAGGTTATCTGGGCGATTGGGCGCTGGAGTCCGCCCGCAAAGCCCATGCGGGGCTGCTGGAGCGGTACGTCGAGCGCGATCCGGACGGCTCTCTGCACCTGAACGGCATCTGCAGCGTCGCCGGCCTGGGCGGCAACCCGTATCGCGACGGCTCGTACGAATACTACATGAGCGAACCGATCCGCCGGGACGATCCGAAGGGCTTCGCGCCGTTTGTGATGGCTTGCCTCGAGATCGAGGAAGCGGACGGCGCGCGCAATGTCCTCTGACCGGCTGACGATCCGGCGGAGGCAAGGGAGCAAGCGATGATCGAGCTGGTAGTGGCAGCCGACGGGAGCGGGGATTACGCCTCCGTGCAGGATGCGATCGACGCGGTGCGCGTGCTGTCTCCGCAGCCGGTCACGATCCGGATTCGGCGCGGCGTCTACCGAGAGAAGGTGGATATTCCGGATACGAAGCCGGATCTGACGATCGTCGGGGAGGACGCGGAGCATACGGTGATCGTCTGGAACGATCACGCCGGCAAGCCGGACCGGCGGGGGCGGCCGATGACGACGTTCGGGACCGCCACGATGCGGATCGCTGCGGACGGCGTTCGGGTGGAGCATTTGACGATCGCCAACGAAGCCGGGTGGGGCCCCGGCATCGACCAGGCGGTGGCGTTGTACGTCGCGGGCGACCGATGCGTCTTCCGCGGCGTCAGGCTTCTCGGGTGGCAGGATACGCTGTACGCGGGCCGGGGGCGGCACTATTACGCCGACTGCCATATCGAAGGGCATGTCGACTTCATCTTCGGCTCGGCGACCGCCATGTTCGACCGGTGCGAGATTCGCAGCCTGCGGGACGGCTACGTGACAGCCGCTTCGACCCCGAGGGACGTGCCGTTCGGTTTCGTGTTCCGCGACTGCCGGCTGACGCGCGCGCCCGAGGCGAACGCGGTTTATCTCGGCCGGCCTTGGCGCGCTTGGGCGTATACGGTTTTCATCCGGACGTGGATGGACGCGCACATCGTTCCGGCCGGCTGGGACCCGTGGGGCGACGAGAGCAACAAGAGCACCAGCCGCTATGGCGAATACGCCAGCAGCGGTCCGGGCGGCTCTCCGGAGGCGCGGGTCGGCTGGGCCCGGCAATTGAGCGAGGACGAAGCCGCATCCTTGACGCCGGATCGGATCTTCCGCGGCGGGGACGTCTGGGTTCCGCGCGATTAGCGCGGTCCCCGGGCGGCCCCGTCTTTTTAATAGGCGGGCCGCATGGTAAAATGCGGAAAACCGTTTGGGGAGGCCGGAAAGGTGAATGAACATCAAACCCTAAAGTTATTCATTAAAATCTCGCAGCAGCGGATGCATAAACATTATCTCCCGAAACTCATTCAATCCGTCCGGGCACTGGATACGGATTCCTTGTGGCTCAAGGAATCCGAAATCTTAAATTCCGCAGGCGGCATCGTTCTTCATATCTGCGAACACGTCAGGAGAAATTCCATTCGATTTTCCAATCTCCATCCTGTTGAATTCGGCAAAGGCATCGAAGATCATTTCCCCGACTTCAACTTGTCGCCGGAGGAATTGTGCCAAGTCGCGATTGAGGCATTTGACGAGTTTCATGCAGTCCTGGATCGTTTACTCGAACGCAATAGAGGATCGGTAAACGCGGGGTCGGACAACGCGTTGCCTCGCCTTTCCCGCCGCCATCCGTCCTCCTTCCCCACTCCGCCGACCCACCGTTTCGCCTTGGCCGACCCGCCGTAAAGCTTCGGAGAAAGACATATTGGACTGATCTCAGTATCGGTACTGTCCATGATGCGGCCAACTTTTTTTTGTCACAGGAACAACCGCAACACAAAGTGCCTGCCAGGGAGAGGTCAGGCAGGCTTGTTTTGCGTACTCGCGTACACGCTCGGCGGGTTTAAGTCAATTCGTTCGACTTAAACCCGCTTCTCCCCTCGCTCCGCGCCCGTATAGGTCGATTTCTTCGACTTACTGGGCCGGGCTCCGGCTATCCCCTCGCACGAGTCGCTCACGCCCACGCTCGCCGCAGCCCCGGCCGCGCCTCGGGCCCCGCTCCGGCCCGCCCCTACAACCGCACGGGCCGGCCGGTCTCCCGGCTCTCGTTCGCCGCTTCGACGAAGCGGATCACTTCCAGCGTCTCCGCCATCGCCAGGGGCGCTGCGCCGGTGCGGAACATCCCGATCACCTGCTCCAGCAAGCTGGCGTAATACGGCTTCGGCGTCGCCGACACGTCAACCGGCTGCGAGCCGCTCGCCCGGTGTAGGATCGCGCCGAACCGGTAATTGCCGATCCGGTTGCCCCGGATCGTTGCGATGCGGCCGTCCGCCCATACGCCCGTCACCACGTCGTGGGACTCGTTCGCGCGCGCGATCACCTCGACGCATCCCGGTCCGAGCGCCGCGTACACCATCTCGACCGTATGGATGCCGTACCAGAACAGCCCGCCCTGCGTCGGCTCGATGTCCATCGGCCCGTACGCATCGATCCCGCTGACCGGCGACTCCTCCGCGGCCAACGCTTGCACGAGCGGAACCGCGTAACGCAGCGCCGAGCTGCTCATGACCGGGATGCCGTTCCGCTCCGCCAACTCCGCGATCAGCCGGGCGTCGGCGCTGGTGACCGCCAGCGGCTTGTCGACGAACACCGGCTTGCCGTACGGCGCGATCGCCGCAAACTGCTCGGCGTGCACGCGGCCGTCGCTCGATTCGAGCAGCAGCGCGTCGCACTTCGCCGCCACCGCCTCGGGCGAATCGACGATCTCGACGCCGAACTCCTCCTTCATCCGCTTCGTGAAGCCTTCCACGCGTCCGATACTCAGCGGGAAGTCCGGCGATCCGCCCGGATAAGCGACGGTCACCCGTCCTCCCGGCACATGATGGGGATGCTCCTCGCGGTTCAGCAATTCCGTGAACGCCACACTGTGGGACGTATCCAATCCAATGATTCCGATTCGGAGCAAATCCGCTCTCTCCTTTCGGTCACGCCGCGTCCGGCATCGCGCCGATTGCCCGGCGCCATGCGCACGGGAGGCATGTCCGTTCCCGTTCGACCGGCCCATGCCACCCTCGCGTCGTCCTGTTTTTTCTCTTACTTTACGAGCGCTCTCCGCCCGGGTCAACGACGATAAATTATCCGGAAATCCTCCCTCCGCACTCTCGCGTTCCGCTTCGCCGTTTGCAGACCGGGTGTTTCCCGGATAGGGAAAAAAGCATCATAATCAGGGGAAACGCACGTTCGCGGCAAACCGTCCATCGCAACCGGCGTCAGCGGTGAATAGAATCCCCCTGCCAAAAAGCCCCCGTCCCGGCGAGGACCGGGATCGGGGGCCGGGCAAGCGGCTATGGATGCGGAAGCTCAGAAAGACGGCGCTCAGCAGACAGTTCACCAAGGCCGGTCGGCGCCAGCACGCCGCACGAAACCGGTCCGTCAAACCGGGAAGCCGGCCTCCCTCAGGATACGCTGCACGACCGGCGTCAGGCCGTCGGCCATGCGCATGAACCCGAGATCGGTCGGATGAACGCCGTCGACGGTGCATTCTTCGTAATGGTCTTCGCCCAGCAGCGTCGAGCCGTCCAGGAAATACACCCGGTCGTCGCCCGCGGCCCGGCACCGCTCCACGTTGTCGATCAGAATCTGCCGGCGGCGGTTGGCGAGATCCCGCGAGCTCTCGTAGAAACGGTCCGCGGCGAACCGGATGCGCGACACGACCAGAATCGGCACGCCCGGGTGGCGTTCGCGGAAGATGCGAATAAAGCCGCTGCAAGTCTCGTCCAGCTTGTCGGCGCTGCAGTTGCATTCGTAATCGAGCACCAGCATCGCCGGATTCGGGATGTCCGAGATAATCTCGGCGACTTCGGGCTCCCCCTTGCCGTTGCCGGAAAAGCCGAGATTCACCATCTCCAAAGGAATGCGGCGGCTCATGATGTTCGGGTAAGCCATCCCGGGACGGTTCGCGCATCCCCCTTGCGTAATCGAGGTGCCGTAGATCAAAATTCGGCGGTCGTCGGCCAACGGAGGCGGCGGCAGCAGTTCGGCTTCTTCTTCCAGGCCGACGAGCACCTCCTTCACTCCCCGGTACAGCGGGAAATACAGCGTAACCGATCTCATCGCGCCGTCCCCGGCGCTGATCAGCACCGTCTCGTATTCGGAGAGCGTATGGTTGTACCGGCCCGTGCTGTGGTAGCGCATAACCCCGTCCTGCTCCAGATAGCAGTCGAACGAACATTGGCCGGTTGCGGGCATATGGTTCATGTCGGCAACGCCGTCAAGCCGGACGCGCAGCGCCAGCTTTTTGGAATTCGTGCGGAAGCGGATTTGTCCTCCTGCGGTGCAATCCGCCAGCGCGTCGACGGCGGCCGGTATGGGCAGACGCGGATTTTTCGGCAGACGCCGGTAAACGCCGTCGTATTCAAACCAAGGAAAGCCTTCCAGGCGGAACGGCGGCCGGGCGGGCGAGTGCCAGCGCATGCCGTCTTCCGAGACGCTCTCCAATCGCATATTCTCATCCAGCTTGCTAACCGGCACCTTCCCGTTGGATGCGGTTTGTTCGGACATGTCGGTCCAACTCCTCTCGTTGCGCGGACTTCTCGGCGGTTCAGGGTTTGATCTTGTCAACGTCTGTATTTCAACGTCAGGGAAGGAAGTCCTGCCGGCCGATCAAAAACGACGATATCTGGACGTGCCGGCATACGAAAACCGCCGCCTTTGGGGATGAACCCATCAAAATCGCGCCCCCCAATTTGTGTCACCCCGGCCGCACCTATACGCGCCGGCAAGTCCTCCTGCCCCCGCTTCGGCGCTGCAGTCCATTTCAAAAAAAAGACATCGCTCCCCGTTCGCGGAGGAGCGATTGTCGATGCCCGCTTAACGCCTCTTCAATTGCTTCAGGAACTCCCGCATGAATCCGGGCAGATCGGGCCAGGCTTGCCCGGAGACGATGTTGCCGTCCACGCAAAGCGTTTCTTCCGCGTAGGCGGCGCCAAGCGCCTCGACATCCGGCCGGCAAGCGGGGTAGGCGGTCAGCTTCCGGCCTTCGAAGTAGGCGCGATTCTTCAACGCGTTCAAGACCAGAGCCGCATGGCAGATGGCGCCAACCGGCTTGCCCGCCTCGAAAAAGTGGCCGACGATTCGCGGCACATGTTCGTTCAGGCGAATGTATTCGGGCGCCCGTCCGCCGGGAATGATCAAGCCCGCGTATTCGGTCGGATCGACTTCGGCGAACGCGACATGCGAGTTCAACTGGTATCCCGGCTTTTCCGTATACGTGTCCCAGCCTTCGAAATCATGAACGACGGTTCGCAGCGTCTTGACGCTGGGAGCGGCGATCACCGCTTCGAAGCCTTCCTCCAGCACGCGGTAATACGGGTAATACACCTCCAAAGCTTCGGCAGCATCCCCTGTGAGGATGAGCACTTTTGGGGACATGTCGATCACACTCCTCGGACAAATTGGTGGATATCCTAATTGTCAAGGAAGTCCCTTCATCTGTAAAGAGATGTAAAATGTATGGTTTTGTCGAAGTCCCCGCCGCTCTCTTATTTCCCCAACACCCATTTGTCCTTGCGGAACATCACATAGGCGGCCGCAAAGCAGACGGCCGAGAACAGGGCCGTGCTGCCGCAGACGAGGAGCAGGTTTTGCGCCGAGAAGATGCCGAACATCAGCTCTTTAAGCAGCGCGAATATATTCATAAACGGAATGGCGAAGTAGTAGGTCTTCATCTCGTTCGCTCCTTGTCCGACGAGGAGGAAGTACGGGACCAAGGCCAGGAACATGACCGGCGAGATAAAGTTCTGCGCTTCCTTAAACGACTTGGTGACGATGCTGATCATCATCTCGATGGTCGCGAACAGCAAGGCGAACAGGATGATGGCGGCGACGGCCGACAGCAGCAGTTGAACCGTCTGATCGCCGAATTCCAACGCGGCGGCCATCTTCTCCGTCAGACTCTTGGTCACCACGACGAAGGCGAGGATGGCGAAGATGCCGCTGGCGGCACCAAGCGTCGAGATCGCGAGCCATTTGGCGACGATCAGCTTCATGCGGCTGACCGGCGTAATAAGCAGCGACTCCATCGTCTTGCGCTCCTTCTCCCCGGCGAACAGGTCGATGGCTGCCGGGAATCCGCCCAGCATGACCGCCATGACGATCGCGAGCGAGAACAGCATGGAGATCATCGTCACCGAGCCGTCGTCGTCTTTGGTCAGCGTCTTCACTTCCGTGACGAACGGCTTAAGCAGCTCCGGATTGACGCCGGCCGCGGCCACTCTCGCCTGCACCAGCTCCGTCTGCTTCTCGCCGAGTACGCGCAGCAGCATGTCGACCGCGCGGGATACATTCGCGCTGGACTGATCGGCGTACAGCGTGATCGCCGGGGCGCTTCCGCCTTGCGTCAGCTTCGCCGCGAAGTCGGCCGGGATGTCCAGCGCGACCTGCACGTCGCCTTCGGTCGCCGCCGCTTTCGGGTCGGCGGACGGAACGATCTTCACCCCTTCCAGCCCCGACAGCCATTGCAGCGTGTCGGGCTGCAGTTGATCCGATACCCCGACCGTCACTTGCGGCACTTCTTTTGTCGCGTCGTTCATAAGCTTCTCGTACAGCATCGACATGGCCGCGATCATCACGATCGGCACCAGAATGCTGAGGACGAGCGTTTTCCTGTCCCGCAGCGTATCCTTCAGTTCTTTCAGATAAATGTTCCAGATCATCGGTTACGCCCCCCGCACCATTCTCGACATCATGATATAGTTCAGATCTTCGCTTCCTTCTTCTTCGTACAGCTCGGCCAGCGAACCGTTGTAGATCACCTCGCCCCGATGGATCATGATCACGGACTGGCACAGCAGCGAGACTTCCTCCATGATATGGCTGGAGAAGATGATCGTCTTGCCTTCCGTCCGCAGTTGGTGGATCAATTGGCGGAAGATGTTCGCCGACGTGATGTCCAGCCCCGTCGTCGGCTCGTCGAACAGAATCACCTCGGGATCGTGGATCACCGTCCGGGCGATGGCGACTTTCTGCTTCATACCCTTGGAGAAGCCGCCGACGCGGCGGTCGAGGTAATCCTTCATGCCGAACTTCACCGCAAGCGATTCGATGCGCGCCTTCGTCTCATGCTTGCTCATGCCGTACAGCGAAGCGAAGTATTCGAGATTCTCCCGGGCCGTGAGTCGTTCGTACAACCCCGTCTCCCCGCCGAACAGCACGCCGATCCGCCGCTTGACCTCCATGCCTTGCATTTGCGTGTCGTAGCCGGCGACCCGAATCGAGCCCTCCGTCGGCTCCAGGAGCGTGGCGATCATCCGCAGCAGCGTCGTTTTGCCCGCCCCGTTCTCGCCCAGCAGGCCGACCACCTCGCCCTTGCGGACGTGGAAGCTGATCGACTTGTTGGCTTGAATCGTTTCTTTTTTGGTGCGGAACGTCTTGGATACCCGCTCGACTCTTATCATTCTGATCGCTCCTTCGCGTCGTCTCTGATCGTGTCTTCTTCCTGTTCTCTATGATAGCGAAATGGCCGTTGCCGTCTACGAACCTGTCGCGAAGCGTCCGGATTCTGTCGCGAATCGTCCGATTCCGGTATAATTTGGGGAAGCCTACCGCGAGGTGAAGAAGGGCAAGCTGGATCTGCTCATCAGCGACATCGAGATGCCGAACTTGTCCTACACCAAAGAACGGCTCGAACGCTCGATCCGACGGTTTCTGGAGAAACGCCGGAAGCAGCAGGATTCGCAGAGCGGCACGCTGGTCATCAAGCAAAAATCGGAGATCCATTTTATCAAGAAACAAGACATCGTCTTTATCGAACGGACGGGACGGTCGACGACGATCGTCACCGCCGGCGGCGAAACGTACGAGACGTACCAAACGCTCGGCGAACTGGAGGAGAAGCTGGTCGAACGCGGCTTTTTCCGGTCCAGCCGGTCGTTTATCATCAATATTCATTACATTAAGAACTTCTCGCTCTATACGAAGCACTCGTACTTGGTATCCTTCCACCCGACCCAAAAAACGGCGGTCATGACGAAGGAAAAAATGGAAGAGTTCCAGGCGAAATACTTCTAGGAGGCTCCGCCCGAATGTGGGGAAAATGGAAGCGTCGCGCGCGCGAGCTCGAACAGGAAAAACGCCTGCTGCTAGAGCAGCAGGCGCAGATGGAAAAATTGATCGTGGAGATGCGGGCGGAACGGCACGAGTTCGTCCGGCGCCTCCAGGCGGTTGAACATTGGCTGCGCTCGCCGGAACCGGAAGCTTCCGGCACGCCGGGCGGCAGCCGAGCGGACCTGCGGCGATATCTGGAGGAGTCGGCGGCCGATCTGCAGCGGATGAACGAGGTGCTGCGCGGGGAGCGGGGCCATACGGCCTCGCTCCTGGAGCACCTGACCGACCGGGCGGCGGCGGCGGGCATCCGGCTCAAGCTCGCTCTGGAGGCGCCTCTCGCGGCGCTGCCGGTGCCGATGATCGACCAGACGAAGCTGGCCGGCAACCTGCTGGAGAACGCGCTGGAGGCGGCCAGCCGATTCGCCGCCGCGCGCGGGCCGGACGCAGCTTTTATCGAGGTGTCCGCCTCCAGGTCCAGCGGGCTGTATGTGCTGGAGACGAAAAATTCAAGCCTGGCGATTCCGGGCGAAGTGCTCGACTCGCTGTTCCGGAAGCCCGTCGCCTCGGCGAAGACCGGCGGCGATCCGGATTGGCGCCACGGCATTGGAGCGTATGTCGTCGCGCAGACCGTACGCAAGCATGGTGGACGGCTTGATTTTACCTTCCAATCGCAGGTCTTCTCCGTCAAAATCAAGCTGCCGGTGCTGTCCGGACAGCCCGGCTAAGCAACCGGATCGGCACGGCGCCTCCCGATATCCCTCGCCCGCTTAATGATGACTCCGGGATGTCGCCGACCGTTTGTCGCGAGATACTCGCGGACGGACCTTCCGGCGTTTCAACTCGCGATACCCGACAAATCTCCGCGACTCCTCGTCCCAAAGCCTGAAGACCAGCGAACGCAAGCTGGAGCGCAGCGTCAAGGTCGTCGCCTGAGCGAAGCGCGGATCGCTGGCATGCGCCCGCTCCAACTCGTAATTCGGCACGCGCGGATTCAGATGGTGAATGTGATGGAACCCGATATTGCCGGTGAACCATTGCAGCACTTTCGGCAGCTTGTAGTACGAGCTGCCCTGCATAGCCGCCGCGACATAACTCCAGTTCTCGTCGCGCTCGAAGTAGCTGTGCTCGAATTGATGCTGGACGTAGAACAGCCATACTCCGGCCGCCGAAGCCAGGTAGAAGATCGGGAGTTGCACGAGAATCACCGACTTCCAGCCCAGCGTCAAGCATAGCGTCGTGAGGACGGCAGCCAGCAGGACATTGGTCAACCAGGTGCCGATCCGTTCCTTGCGTCCGGCATCCTTGTTATTAAACCGATAGTCGATCAGGAAGTTGTACAGCGGGCCCACGGTGAACAGCACGAACGGGCTGCGGTACAGTTTGTATTTCAACTTGCGCATAGGGGATGCCGCCACATACTCCGATACCGTCATCGTCCAGATGTCGCCCGCTCCCCGGCGGTTCAGGTTGCCGCTGCCGGCATGATGCATCGTATGGCTCTTCTTCCACTGCTCGTATGAGCAAAATGTCAGCACCCCGGTGACATACCCGACGATCACGTTGGCCCTCCGGCTCCTGAACAAAGAACGGTGGCAGCAATCGTGAAATAAGATAAAAATCCGAATCGTCAACCCTGCAGCCGGTACCGCCAAGATCAACGTAAGCCAGTAAGAGACCGACAAGCTCCAATACGCCAGCGCGCATGTCCCCAGATACAGTCCGATCGTATGGACCACTTGCCATACACTCCTCGCCGTTCGAGGAGCTTCGTATGGTCCCAGCGTCTGCTTCCACGCGCCGAGCAATTCCTTTGCCATCTGCTGCAATCTTCCTCTCCGTTGCCGCGAGCGGTAACCCTTATTTATTAACCGATATGCAAGATGCTTCTCCATGATACACGGCAAGGTGCGCCGTGGCAATTGAAGAATGATCCTCAGGCCTTTATTTGCGATAGGAAACCTTTTATTCGGAAAGACCTCGGTCTATGGACGCAAGGCTTTTTTTATGTTATTATTTAATTACGTAATTACGTTATTAAATAATGATGAGGTGATCTGGTGACAACATCGTCCAGAGATTACGGAGCCGAGTTGGATGCCCTGCGTTTACAAGTGGAAGAGCTTCGCGCGATGATTCAGCAGTTGGTCGGCGACAAGCCGTTGGTCTCTCCGCCTCCCGCGGTCAGAGGACCGCTGGAGCCAAGCGAGCGTGAAGACGAGTTGGGCGTCATTTATTACTCCGGCCAATACAGCGGAGTAAGCGGCCATTACCGATGGGAGCCGCAGGAAAAGCATGCAGGCGAGCTGCTGGACGCCGACGGCGACAAGGTCGCGAAGGTGCTCGCGGCCCTCGGCCACAAGCAGCGGCTGGACATCCTGAGAGCCGTGATCCGCGAGCCGCTGACCGGCCCGGAGCTTGTCGAGCGGTTGGGCATGGGGACGACCGGACAACTGTATCATCATCTCAAGGCGCTGCTCGGGGCCGATCTGCTCCATCAAGAAGAGCGGGGCGGCAGCTATTCGATTCCGGGACACCGCACGCTGCCGCTGCTTCTGCTGCTCGCTGCCGCCTCGGAACTGTTGGACGCGAGCGACTATCTGGATCTGTCGGAAGTCCGCAACCATCCCGAGGCGTATCTCGGCAGCGCCCGGACCGCGTACGATCCCCATCTGCTGCTATGGGCGATCGTGGAGAATTCGATCCTCGAGCATCAAGCGGGATCCTGCAGCGAAGTCGACATCTTCCTGCACGACGACGGAAGCATCACCGTCGCCGACAACGGGCGGGGCATCCCCGTGCAAGCCCTCTCCGGCTCCGATACGCCTCGCGTTCAAGCCGTGCTTACGAATATGAACCGGCTGACGCCCGGTGCCTCCTACGTCGCTCCGGGCGCGGAGAAGGGAATCAGCATCGCCGTCGTGAACGCCCTGTCCATCAAGCTGTGCGTCGAGATTCGCCGGGACGGCCGGGTGTTCCGCCAAGAGTATAAGCACGGCATCCCGCAGACCGGCTTGCTCACGGTCGGCCTGACGCAAGAAACGGGAACGAGCGTGACGATCACGCCCGACCCCGAGCTGTTCGACTCTCGCATCGATCGCAGCGTGCTGGCCGAACGCGTAGCCGAGTTGGCCACCGCCTACCCGGAGTTAACCATCCGGATTCAGGGCTAGAGCGGCAGAGCGCAGGACATCCTCCGGCGATAACCGGCGCTCGGACGCCTTCGGCCGCCCGCCGATGTGCGGTCCGCAAAGCGACCGGGAGGCCGTGGCCGGCCTCAAACTTCAACAAAAAAACCGCTCTCGGTATTCGAGAGCGGTTTAAATTTTGGATCAACGATCAGGCATGCGCCAAATCGAGTTCGTCTTCTTCCCCGCGGTCGAACGAGCCGCGGTCGAATTCGCCCTCGGAGTCGGCCACCAGCGCAGCCGTTACGGTTGTGCCCGTGGCGTTGACGGCCGTACGGCCCATGTCGATGAGGGCTTCCACGCCGAGGACCAGCGCCATGCCTTCCAGCGGAAGGCCCAGTGCGGTCAGCACGACGGTCGTGGAGATCGCCGCAGGTCCGGGCACGCCCGCAACCCCGATGGAGGAAATCATCGCGACCAGCACCAGCAGGATATAATCCGTCAAGGCCAAATCAATATTGTACACTTGCGCGACGAATACCGTCACGATGGCCGGCCATACGCCGCCGCAACCGTTGAAGTTGACGGTGGCGCCCAGCGGGGCCACGAAGCTCGCGATACGCGGCGATACGCGCAAACGCTTCGTGATCACCTCCAGGTTAACCGGCAGCGTCGCGTAGCTGCTGCGGGTCGTAAACGCGACGGCGATCGTCGGATACGCTTTGCGGAAAAACTTGATCGGATTAACCTTCAGCACCAGCAATACCAATCCGCCGAACACGAGCACGAAGTGGATCGCCAACGCCACGTAAGACGTGAGGATCAGGTTGGCGAGCGGCTTCAGCGTCTCCAGCCCGTAACGCGCCGCCATTGCGGCGATCAGCGCGTACACGCCGTAAGGGGTCAGGCGGATCACATATTTAACCACTTGATGAAGCACTTGCGTGGCCGAACCGATAAACGCCTTGACGGGAGCGACCGCATCCGGGTTTTTGGCGCCCAGCTTGACGATCGCGACGGCAATGAAAAGCCCGAAGATCAGGATCGGGACCACTTTGCCCGCCGCGGCGTCGCTAAACGGGTTGACCGGAACCAGGTCGAGAATCACCTGCGAGAACGTCGGGATCTCGCGGGACTTGTAATCGGCCGGAACGTTCTGCTCGATTCCCGATCCCGGGTTGAACACGAGCGCCGTCAGCAGACCGATGATCGCCGCTGCGCCGGTCGTGCCGAGGAACCAGGCGAACGTCTTGAGGCCGAGCTTGCGCAGTTGACCGGGATTGGCGAGCGAAGAGATGCTGTTGATGACCAAGACGAGCACAAGCGGAATAACCAGCATTTTGATCAGATTGACATAGATCGTGCCGATGGTGCTGGCGACTTTGTAAGGCAGCTCAAATTGATTAAGGATAACACCGACCAGGAGACCCAAACCAAGGCCGACAAAAACCCTCGTGCCGAAGCCGACACGCTTGCGGGCCAAGAAATACAGAAAGCCGATCACGACAATCGAAAGAATCAGCGCAATCCAGTTATCTTGAAACGCTTGGACCAAGTTGTTCTCCATACAGCGCTCCCCCTATTCCTATAATACCAGTTGGTTATGTAGGAATTAGAATACTACCGTCGCCGGCTGCTGTCAATATACATTTTTCGGGAAAAACCATTTTGATTATGTTCCCCTTCCATTCCCGGTATATGCAGCCGTCCGAGGAATATTCTTTCCCCCGGTTCTAGAGGGCAAAGATCTGGCGGAATCCGCACGCATGAAATATGTCGGCAGCGGCGGGAGCCATCCGGGCATAACCTCACCGCTTATGTTCGGAAGAATATCTCGGCCAATTCCCGGGCGTGCTCGGCCGCATTCGTATGGCGAGTTTACGTTCGCCTATACGCGGGACTTTTTTCCGATATTTTATATTGTTACGGACCGCAAATCGGCAACCCGTGATGATGTTAATGATACAAAATATCGTAAAAGGGCCGGTTTCCCTGTTCCTTGTCGATGATTCCTGACGTTAGCGATATTCTATATCACTAAACGAACTCGGAACGGGCGTCACGGCCGCGTTAACGATATTTTATAGCGTAAACAGCCTCGGCGCGCATCGGCGGCAGCCCGCCTTTTCCAAAACGCCCCCGCCGTCACAAAAAAAAAGCGGAAGCTTTGCTCCCGCCTCGTTAAAAAGAGCGAGCCGCTCCGGATCGCCCTCTGCTTGCGTTGCCCGTTTATGCCGATTCTCCGCCTTGCGCCGGAGCCGGCTGATTGTCCGTGGAAGCTCCCCTGTTCTTGCCGCCGAAGCCTTTGCCGACCCGCTTGACGGCTTCCTTCCATTTATCCTTAACCGCCAGCTCGCCGTTGACCCGCTTCGTGATATGTTCGATCAGCTCCGCTTTCCGCTTGTCATATTGCTCCTGCGTCAGCTTCCCTGCCGCCAGTTTCTCGTCCAGCTTCGCCACCGCTTCCTTCGCCAGCAGATCGACGACCGCCTGCGTCCCGACGCCTTTCTCCTCCGCCAATGCCGCCAGCGTCTTGCCCGACTGGAGCGCTTCCTTCAGCTCCTCCTTCGTAACGCCCAGCAGCGTCAGCAGCTCTTCGGACTTCAAGCCGACCCATCCATGCAAGACGCTGCCTTTGCCGTGCTTCCAGGCGAAGCCTTTGCCCTCCGGCTGAATCTGCTTCTGTTCGGCCTGCGAATCCGCATCGGCCGCGTACGCCGAACCCGCCAAAGCCACAGACAGCGCCAACGTCAGGGGCGCCCATGTTTTTCGCCAGCTTGCTTTCATGCTATGTCGCTCCTTCATGAGTGGAATGGTTCGTTTACAAGCTTTACTGTAGCGCCCAAAAATGAAATCACGGTGAAAAAAACACGATGCAGCGGACCGAAAAACGTTCCAGCCGACAAAGGGGTTGTGTACCGTAGCCCCCAATCACGGGTCGGGTGCGGAATCCTGGATTTTCCGGAAATGTTTTGCCTGTTTTTCAGCCTCCTTTCAGGTTTATCGGATATAATCGGCCCAGAAGGATGCTCGAAGGGACGGTGGTTGGATGTTAACCGGCAAATATTTGCTGGCGGAAGACGACGAACGGCTCGGCGAGCTGGTCGTGCACCTGCTGCTGAAAAAAGGCGCGCATGCGGTCGAATGGGTTCGGGACGGCGAGACGGCCTTCGACTATGCGCTCGCTTCGTTTTATGACGTGACGATTCTGGATTGGATGATGCCCGGTTGCGACGGGCTCGAGACCTGCCGCCGGCTGCGCAAGGCCGGCTATTCCGGCGCCATCCTGATGCTGACGGCGAAGGACGCGCTGCAGGATCGGGTGCGGGGGCTCGAATCCGGCGCCGACGACTATCTCGTAAAGCCGTTCGAGCTGGAGGAATTGGTCGCCCGGCTGAAGGCGCTGGGACGGCGCAACTATGCCCGGATCGTCGAGGAGTCGATCCCGATCGACGATCTGGTGCTGCTTCGGAGCAGCCAGACGATCCGGCGCGGGAACGAACAGATGCAACTGAGCCCCCGGGAATTTCAATTGTTGGACCTGCTGGCGCAGAATAAAGGGCAGGTGCTGCCGCGGGAGCTGATCTTCGACCGGGTATGGGGCTGGGATGCCGACGTCTCGCTGAAGACGGTGGACGCCACGATCAAGCTGCTGCGCAAGAAGCTCGGCAGCATCGGCAAAAACGAGTTGATCCACAGCGTCCGGGACGTGGGGTACAAGCTTGAAGCGTAGAAGCGGGTTTGCCGCTTGGCTTCGCCGCCTGCGCCCCGGCGAGCCCGACGTGTTCTCCCGCGCCCGGATGCGTCTGGCCCTGCGGTATACGGCGCTGGTGACGGTGTTCCTGCTGGTGTTCAACATCATCGTCTACACGTTGTTCGTTTTTATTATCCGCAGCCAAGAGAAAGAAGAAGTGCGGAAGCTCGCGGAGCAGGAGGCCATGATCATCCGCGAGGCGTTCCAGCAGAACCGCAAAATGCCCAATTTGAAAATGGACATCCGCACGATCATGACGCTGGGCAGCGACCAGTTTTTCTTCTACGTGCTTGCGCCCGACGGCACGCTGCTGGGGGGCTCGGAGGCATTCCCGAGCCTGCGAGAGGTTCTGCTGGAGAAAGTGCGCGGCTGGCCGGCGGACGCGGAGGCGGTGCGCTACGACTCGCTGAAGCTGGACGGCTCGAAGCCGCGCTTCGGCAAGCGGGAGCTGCTTCGCGACGCCGAGGACGGGGTGATCGATCTGATCATGACGTCGCAGGCGGTGACGATCGGCAAGCAGACGATCGGCACGCTGTATGTCGGCAAAAACATCACATCCCATGCGAAGCTGTTCCGGCAGCTCGAGGCGGAGCTGGCGGGACTGACGCTCGTATTCGCCGGAGCGGCCTTCGCTTTGGGGCGGTACATGTCGCGCCGGGCGATGATTCCGATCGAACAGGCGTACATCCGCCAGCGCGAATTCGTCGCCGACGCCTCCCACGAGCTGCGCACGCCGCTGAGCGTGCTCCGCTCGTCGCTGGATGCGCTCGCCCTGGAGGAAGCCGTCCGGAATGACCCGTTCTCCTCGCGGCTGATCGCCAACATGAAGGACGAAGTCTCGCGGATGACGCGGCTGGTCGGCGATCTGCTGACACTGGCCCGCTCCGACTCGGGACAGCCCGAGCTGTCGAAGGAATGGTTCGATTTCCGGGAACATCTGACGCAGACGATCGAGGCGATGACGCCCGTAGCCGGCGCCAAGCGAATCGCCTTGAGCCACGAGGCGCCGGACGCGATTCCGGTCTACGGGGATCGGGAGAAGCTGAGACAAGTGCTGTACATCCTGCTCGACAATGCGATTAAATACACGCCGGAAGGCGGTGCCGTCCGCGTGCAAGCCGCCGTCGGCGGGACCGAACGGAACCGCTGGTTTACACTGGCGGTATCGGATACGGGGCCCGGCATCCCCGACGAGGACACGGAGCGCATCTTCGAGCGGTTCTACCGCGTCGACCGGGCGCGATCCAGACCCGCCGGCGGGCACGGACTCGGCCTGGCGATCGCCAAATGGATCGTGGAGGCGCATCAAGGCACGATCGGCGTCAAGCCGGCGTTTCCCGGCGGCGAAAGCGGCCCCCGGGGCAGCCGCTTCGAGGCGCGTCTGCCGCAACCGGCCGCGAGCAAAAGCAAATGACCCGGAGCTGGACGGCTCCGGGTCATTTGCTTTTATCCGGTTCGCGTCCCGGCCGGACCGCGCCGTGTCACTTCCTCATCGCCTGCCGCACCAGATCCAGCGCCCGCATGTTGCGGTACGTCTCCTCCAACGATAACATCGGTTTGCGCCCCGTGCGGACCGCCTCGGCAAAATCCGCCACTTCCAGCGCATACCGGTCCGACTCGGCCGTCTCGATCCGGCGCACGCCCTCCTCGGTTTTCACGGTGATCGCCCCCGCGTTGCCCGCGAACGTATCCGGAATCTCGATCAGGCCGCGCGTGCCGACGATCTCCGAATTCATCTGGTTGAACGCGTTGAATCCGCAGTTGATCGAAGCCACGATGCCGCTCGGATAACGCAGCGCCGCCGACAGCAGCACGTCGACCCCGTTCTCGTCCACATGCTGGACTACGCAGGATTCGGGCAATTCCCCCGTCACCATGCCGACAAAGTTAAGCGGATAGCACCCGACGTCGTACAGGGAACCGCCGCCCAGCTCCGGCTTCATCTTGATCGTGCCCGGACGGTTCAGCAGGAACCGGAAGGTCGACTGGATGTACCGCACCTCGCCGATCTCGCCGCTGGCCAATACCTCGCGAACCCGCGCGATCCGGTCCGTGTAGCGGTACATGAACGCCTCCATCAGGAGGACGCCGCATTGCTCCGACGCGCGGATCATCTCCAGCGCCTCCTCCGCGTTCAGCGCCAGCGGCTTCTCGCACAGCACGTGCTTGCCCGCCCGCATCGCGCGGATCGCCCATTCCCGATGCATCGAATTGGGCAGCGGCACGTAGACCGCATCCACCTCCGGATCGCGCAGCAGCGACTCGTAATCCGCGTACACCCGCGCTTGCGGATGAGCCTCCGCGATTTCGCGGCGCTTCGTCTCGTCGCCGGAGGCGACGGCGTACAGCGTCGATCCTTCCGTCCTGTCGATCGCCGGGATCACGCTCAGCTTCGCAATCCGGGCGTATCCCAGCACGCCCCATTTGACCGTGTCGTTCATGAACGCAACAGCTCCTCTCTCCTTGGCAGCAGCGGACTAGGCTCTCCCTTGTAGTATACATGAAGCCGGTGCATCGCGCGCGTGCATACCGTATACAGCAGCTTGCGCTCGTCTTCCTTGCCGTAGACGTCCCGGCTCGCGTCATAGACGATGACCGCGTCGAACTCGATCCCCTTGGCCAAGTAGGAGGGCAGAATCGTCACGCCCGGTTCGAATGCCGCATCGTCCGGGGTGATCAAGCGGAGCGGCACGCCGGCCAGCGGCGACAGCGCGGCGTAGGCTTCGCGGCTCTCGCGCAGCGTCTTGCAGATAACCGCGATCGTGGAGACGCCCTGCCGCGACCATTCGCGCAACGTTTCCGCGATCATGGCGTGCAGTTGCTCCGAGGTGGCCGCCCCTTTCACCATTGGCAGCTCCCCGTCCCGGTTGAACGGCACGATCCGGTCCCCGTCCGGCAGCATGGCGCTCGTGAAGCGGACGATCGGCAGCGTCGACCGGTATGTGCGGTTGAAGGCAATCGTCTCCGTATCCGCGGGACCGTACAAGCCGACGAGCGGCTCGAAGCCCGTGCCCGGCGAAAACGCGTGAATCGCCTGATTCGGGTCGCCGAGCACGGTCATGCGCGCGCGGGGGAACAGCTTTTTCAGGAAGGCGAAATGAATCGGCGCGTAGTCCTGCGCTTCGTCGACCAGAACGTACCGGGTCCGCATGTTCACCCGGAAGCCTTCGATCAGCTCCTGCAGATACAGATACGGCATCGCATCCTCGTACGGAAGGTCGCCCCGCTCCAGCGCGGCCGCCGTCTGTTCGCAGATCTCCTTCCACCGCTCGGGCAGCTCCGGCGCTTCGGCTCCCCCGGCCGCGAGCCACCCCGCCGCCTCGTCCGGCTGCTCGTACAACCGCCGGTACGTGGCGGGCAGGTCGAGGAACCGGAGCCGCTTCACCCGGGCCTGCAGGCGCTTCAGGTGGCGGGACAGCACGAGCTCCTTCATCAGCTCCGCTTCCCGCAAGCGCTCGTTAAACGCGCCCTTACGCTGCCGGAGCTCCTTCTCCAGCCGGCGGTAAACCTTCTGCATATCCTCCGGCGACAGCATCTCGGCCTCTTCTTCGACCCAGGGCTCGTCGCGCAGCTTCGTCACCTCGGTCCGCAGCTCCTCCAGCAGCCACTCCGCCAGCGAATCCAACCGGGGAGCCAGCTTGGCCGTACGCGTATCCCCGTAGAACCGCTCCGACATCGCCTGGGCCGACACCAGCGTACGCCCCTTCAGCTTCAACGCGCGGAAGACGAGTCCTTGCCGTTCCAAATGCCGTTTATACCCCTCGATCAGCCGCAAAAAATCGGCGCTCGCCTTAAATCGGATACCTTGCTGCCGCGCCTCGTGCGCGGGATCGCCGTCCCGGGCCGTCAACACGTCCTCCAGTTGGTCGAACGGGCTCTCGACGCGGAACACGCGGGACAGCCGATGCTCCAGGTACTCCTGCAGCGTCGTCTGCTGCATGTTCTCCTCGCCCAGCTCCGGCAGCACGGTCGAGATATACCGGTTAAACAGCGGATTGGGGGAAAACAGCACGACCTGATCGGCGCTCAGCGTCTCGCGGTGCTTGTAGAGCAGGTAGGCGACCCGCTGCAGGGCGGCCGACGTCTTGCCGCTGCCGGCCGGACCGGAGACGATCAGCATCCGCCCGGCATCGTGCCGGATCATCCGGTTCTGGTCCCGCTGGATCGTCGCCACGATATTTTTCATCGTCGCGTCCGCGCCTTGCCCAAGCACCTCCCGCAAAATCTCGTCACCGATCGTCTCGCCCGTGTCGAACCAGTATTGCAGTTCCCCGTTCCGGAAGACGAATTGCCGCTTCAGCTCCATCTCGCCCCGGATCAGCCCCGCCGGCGTCTCGTAGGACGCAGGCCCCGGGCCATAATCGTAATAAAGGCTGGAGATCGGGGCCCGCCAGTCGTAGATGAGAAATTCGCCGCCGCTCTCCTCGTCGACCAGCGAGCCGATACCGAGATAGACGGCCAGCGTCTCGTCCGAGCCGTCCTCCCGGAAGTCGATCCGGCCGAAATACGGCGACAGACGAAGCCGTCTCAGCTTGTCGTACTGCCGCTTCGCATGCATGTGCGTGCGCTCGCGCTCGGCCAGCAGCTCGGCTTGCTGCTTCAGCGTCGTGTGCGTCTCGATCACATCGTCCATATGATCGAGGTTGATCGTCACATCGTCCCAGAAATGCTTGCGGATCTCGACGACTTGCTCCTTGACGTCGCCAAGCTGTCGCGACAATTCCGCCAGCCGTCGGTCGATCAACGACGTAACGCGGCGCACCCGCTCGCGCTCAAAGCCGGAAGCTTCATCCGTATACCGATCGTCCATCGATTTTCCTCCTTGACATGAATGAGTGTTGACACGTTCCCCAGACGGTGATATAATAAATGTATAAAATGGACGGAAATAGTCTATTTTGGTATTTCTGGTTAAACCTTAACTTTCATCATATCACTTGGCCCCAACCGGCGCAAGCCGTGAAGCCCGGATTTCCTGTTCAGGAGATCCGGGCTTTTTTGCCGATACGGCGAATTTGGGGCCCCGCTTTTATAGCCGTCGCTCCATCGGACAAGCGCCTCCCGATGAGACGGCGTTGCCGATGACGCCCTTATGGGAGCCGTCCCTCCGCAGTCATCGGGCCTCATGCGAACGGACCAGCAGCGCGTAGCAGATTATCGCGCCGAGTTCGGCCGCCGCGATTGCGACCGCCATCGGCAGATCGGCCTCGCTGCCGCCCAAGCCGACAAGCGGCGATACGGCCCCGCCGAACACAAACGACAGCACGCCCAGCAGCGCCGACGCGCTCCCGGCGGACCGGCCCTGCCTCTGCATCGCGAGAGAGGTGCCGGCCGCGCTGACCATGCCGACGCTGGCGACGACGAGAAACAGCGCGGGCAGCACGAACGCGAGTCCGCCTCCCGCAATCGTGACGCCAAGCAGCACGAACCCTCCCAGGGCGGCGGACGTCAGGCCGGCAAGCAGCAGCCGCTGCTCCGGCACGCGGCCGGCGAGCCGTCCCGCCAACTGTCCGGCGGCGATGATGCCCAGTCCGTTCGCGGCGAAGATGAGGCTGAACGTCTGCTCCGAGACGCCGTGGACGTTCTGCAGGACGAACGGCGAGCCGGAGATGTAGGCGAACATCGCCGCCGTCACCAGTCCCTGCGTCAGCGCCACGCCGATGAACAGCCGGTCGGCGGCCAAGCGGCGGAACGTGCCGAACGTCTCACGCAAGCCGCCCCGGCGGCGCCGGTCCGCGGGCAGCGTCTCCGGCAGGCCGGACCATACGGCGGCCAGCATCGCCAGGCCGATCAGGGCCAGCGCGAGGAACACGCCCGGCCAGGGCGCGAACTTGAGCAGTTGCCCGCCGAAGATCGGCGCCAGGATCGGAGCGGCGCCGTTAATCAGCATCAGCGTGGAGAAAAACCGCGTCATCTCGCTCCCGCTGTACAGATCCCGGACGATCGCCCGCGAGAGCACGATGCCTGCCGCGCCTGCCGCCCCCTGCACGAAACGAAGCGCGACAAGCGTCTCGATATTGGGGGCGATCATGCAGAGCAGAGATGTCAGCGCATATACCGCGAGCCCGGCAAGCAGCGGTCCCCGCCTTCCGCGCACGTCGCTGATCGGCCCGGCGAACAATTGGCCAAGCGACAAGCCGAGCAAACATGCGGTCAAGCTAAGCTGCACCATGGACGCGCGGGTGTGCAGATCGCCGGCCATGGCCGGAAGCGCCGGCAGATACATATCCAGCGACAGCGGACCGAACGCGGACAACGAGCCCAGGATCAAGGCGAGCCGCAACCGGTGCGACCTGCCGATGGCGGCGCCTCCCGCTGCGGCGGAGTTGGAGTGCGTTTTCATGATGACCATCCATTCACGGCTGCAATCCGCAGCCTGCCAAAATCAAATTGGGGCTATTATAGTTACCGCGTTTTCTTCTGTCAACCTGTCCCTCTCCCCGAAAATAATCCGCCTCCGTTCCGGACACCTTAACGGCATCCCGCCGGAGAGGGGGTGATGCGAGATGTCCGATACCGGCGAATTCGTCGCGAAGCTGCACGACACGCAGCAGAAAGCGGAGAAAAACAAGGCCGCAAGCGGCAGCGGCAACCCCGGCAAGCAGCTTCCGAACAAACAAAAAGGCACCGGAAAGTAAGCGGACGGTCTTCCGTCTCTTCGCGGAATACGGGCCCTCCCGCTTCCTTCATCCTTACCGCATGAAGACGGCTGTCGCCTTGTTCGCCGAACGGGCGACAGCCGTTTGTCGCAAGGTCCGGTTCCATCCCCCGACCGTACGTCCGCCGCCGGTCCGAATCGGCGCGACTGCAAACGCGCCCCTGTCAACGCGGCCCGGACTCAAGGGCTACCGCCCGTGGCGCAAAAAGCCCCGCGGCTGCGGCGGCAAAAAGCGGCACAAGGGCTCTCCGATTCCTGGATCGTGAGAGTCCTTGTGCCGCTTTCGGGTCCGAAGCCGCCGGAGCGCCGCCCCGCCGGCCTCCTCGCACACGCCAATAAGCGCGAGGCGCCACAGCCCGCCACCCGCGTCACGCCTCGCCAACGATCCGCCCGGGCTTCCCCTCAGTCGGTGCCGGCGCCGGCTTCGGCTTCGGCGAGGCGCGCCTCCTGCCGCGCCGACGCGCGCGAAAATTCCGCCCCGCCCTGCTGCAATTGGTACATGGCGTAATACTTGCCGCCGTACGCCATCAGCTCGTCGTGGTTGCCGCGCTCGACGATGCGGCCGCGGTCCAGCACGAGAATCTGATCCGCCGCGCGGATCGTCGACAGCCGATGCGCGATGACAAACGTCGTGCGGCCGCGCTTCAGAACATCGAGCGCCGACTGGATGACCGCCTCCGTCTCCGTGTCGATGCTGGACGTCGCTTCGTCCAGAATCAGAATCGCCGGGTCGAACGCCAGCGCCCTGGCGAACGAGATCAGTTGCCGCTGTCCGGCCGAGAGCGTCGCGCCCTTCTCCACGACGGGTTCGTCGAGGCCGCCCGGCAGGTTCATGAACATGTCGTACGCGCCGACGTCTTTCAGCGCTTGCTCCACCTTCTCCCGCGTGATGGACGGATCGCCCAGACTGACGTTGGACGCGATCGTGCCCGTGAACAGGAACGGGTCCTGCAGCACGATGCCCATATGCTTGCGCAATTGCTGCCTCGGGATCGTGCGCACATCCTCGCCGTCGATGGAGATCACGCCCCGGTCCGTATCGTAGAAGCGGAACAGCAGATTCAAGATCGAGCTTTTGCCCGAGCCGGTGTGGCCGACAAGCGCGACCGTCTGTCCCTGCTTCGCATGGAACGTAATACCCCGCAACACATCTTCGCCTTCCTTGTACGCAAACCACACGTTCTCGAACGACACGTCTCCCCGGAACCTCGGGCGGCTGCTGTCGGCCACTTCCGCGCCGGGCTGGTCCAGCAGCTCGAACACCCGTCCGGCGGACACCCGCGCCGTCTCCAGATTGGACAGCTGGTTGACGATCCCGACGATCGGATTCATCATCCGGTTCATATAGTCGATGAAGGCGAACAGCACGCCAACCGTCACGTACGCGCCCAGCCAGCCGCCCGCGAACAGCCAGACGACCGTCAGGAAGAGCACGTTCCGGATCAGATTGACCAGATTGTGCGAGGTGATGGAGTTAAGATTGAGAAGCTTGTTCTGGTATTTGAAAAAGTCCTCGTTCAGCTCCCCGAACTCCGCCTCCGTCGTCTTCTCCCGGCGGAACGCCTGAATGATCGGCATGCCCTGGATCGACTCGTTGATCATCGCGTTGATGTCGCTGAGCCGCGACCGGATCACCTTGTTGTATCTGCCGGCGATCTTCCGGTAGACGACAATCCACACGTACAGAATCGGCACCATCGGCAGGGCGATCAGCGCCAGCCGTTTATCCAGCAGGAACAATGCCCCCAGGATGGCCGCGATATAGACGACCCCGGCGAAGAAATTCGCCAGCACCGCCACGTACAGCTCCCGGACCGCCTCCGTGTCGTTGGTGACGCGCGAGACGACCTTGCCCGCCGGCATATTGTCGAAGTAGTGGACCGGCAGACGCTGGATATGGGCGAACACGTCGTCGCGCATCCGCCGGATAATCCGGTTGGCGCTTACCTGCAGCAGGTAGCGCTGACCGTACGCGAACGCCGCCCCCACCGCCAGCAGTCCGAAATAAGCGGCCGCGAGCGTCATCATCCCGCCGATTTCCGGCTTGAAAAACGCCAGCAGTTCGCCCCGGGACAGCTTCGCCGCCGGATACGAGGCGCTCTGCCCGTCCTTGGCGATCGTAAGGAAGCCGCCGTCCCGGATGCTGCGCTCGCCGTCCGTGGAAGCCACCGGCTCCCCTACAAAATAATAGTCGCGGCCGACCTGCAGCACGCGAACCTCGCGTCCCCGGGTTTCTCCCTCGGCCCAGCGGTCCTCCCGTTTGTAGAAGGCGTCTCCGTAAGCCACCGCATACTTGTCTTCCTCCGCGCCTTCCCGGACCTCGTACCACGGCTTCTCGATACCCAATATATTCTGGTCGATCATGCGCTTCGCCAGGAACGGCCCCGCCATCTCCGCGCAGACCGACAAGGCCAGCAGCACCAGCGCCCAGACGATCGGTTTTTTGTATAACATGGCGTATTGCCATAACCGTCGTTCCGTCGTCATTCTCCGTCTTCACTCCTCTCCCGAATCCGATCCGCTACGGCGATTCCACCGCTTCCACCAACTGCTGCCGGTCGTACTGCTCCTTATACCAGCCGCCCAGCGCCAGCAGCTGCTCGTGCGTGCCCTGCTCCGTTATGCGGCCTTCGTCCAGCACGAGAATCCAATCCGCGTGCTGCACGGCTGACATGCGGTGCGTCGTGATCAGCGTCGTCTTGCCCGCGCGCTCACGGCGGATATGGGCGACGATCTCCGCTTCCGTCTTCGCATCGACCGCCGACAGCGAGTCGTCGAGGATGAGAATCTCCGGATCGGCGATCAGCGCCCGGGCGATGCTGACGCGCTGCTTCTGTCCGCCGGAGAGGGCGACGCCCTTCTCCCCGACCAGCGTATTCAGGCCGTCCGGCAGAAATTCGAGATCCTTGCGGAACGACGCGAGCTCCAGCGCGCGTTCAAGCGCCGCCTCATCGCCGTCATGGGCGCCGAACAGAATGTTCTCCCGGATCGTCCGGCTGAACAGGATCGGATTCTGCGGCACATAGCCGATCCAGCCGCGTACGCGCTTCAGCGCAATCCGGTCGATCGGCACCCCGTTCACGAGCAGCCCGCCCTGTCCGAGCGGATACTCCCGCAGCAACTGCTTGAGCAGCGTCGTCTTGCCGCTGCCCGTCCGCCCGACGATTCCGATCGTCTGCCCCCGGCGGACGGCGAACGTGATCCCCACGAGATTGTCGATCGGCGACGACGGATAGCGGAACGTCAGTCCGCGGAATTCGATCGTCTCCGGAACCGCGACGTCGGCCGGCTTCTCCGCCTCGCGGACATCGGGTTTCACGCCGAGCGTCTCCTGGATCCGGTCGAGCGAGGCATTGCCCCGCTGCATCATATTGATCAACTCGCCGATCGCGAACATCGGCCAGATCAGCATGCCGAGGAACACATTAAACGATACAAGCTGGCCCAGCGTAATCTCGCTGCTGAACACCAGCGCGCCGCCGTAGCCGAGGCCGATCAGGTAGCTGAGGCCGACCAAAATTTTCACCGTCGGTTCAAACAGCGAATCGACCCGGGCCACTTCGATATTTTTGCGAAGCACATCGTCGGTCATGTCGCTGAACCGCCGCTTGTCGGCTTCCTCCTGCACGAACGCCCGCACGACCCGCACGCCCGCGATCGACTCCAGCACCCGGTCGTTCATCCGGCCGAACGCATCCTGCGCCTGCATGAACCGGTTGTGAATTTTGCCGCCGAAGTGCTTCATCGCCAGCGCCAGGATCGGCAGAGGCAGGATCGAGGCCAGCGTCAGCTTCCAGCTGATGACACCCGCCATGACGATCAGGATCGCCAGCATGAACAGCGTCGAGTCGATCAGCGTCAGGATGCCGAAGCCCGCCGTCGCGGATACGGCCCGCAGATCGTTGGTGGCCCGCGCCATCAGGTCGCCGGTTCGGTTGCGTTCGTAGAAGGTCGGCGACATGCGCAGGAAATGCCGCATCAGCCGAGTCCGCAGCGTCCGTTCCAGCAGGAACGACCCTCCGAATAATTGATAATGCCAGATGTACGACAAGACGTAACTCGCGAGGGCCAGCCCGACCCAGAAGACGAACAGCCCGGCGAGCTTGCCACCCGTCAGCGTGCCTTGATGAATGCCGTCCACGGCCACTCCGATCAGCCAGGGCGGAACAATATCGATGATGCCGACGATCACAAGCAGCAGAATGGCGACCGTATACCGCTTCCAGTGCTCGCGGAAAAACCACGCCAGTTTTTTTAACACGACAAACATGCGCTATACCCCTCTCCCCATGCAGACGCCGCAACAACAAAAGGCATACCGCCCAAGCGATATGCCTTCCGAACAGCCCGGACAGCTTCGCTGCCGGGATTTTCGCGCTCGCGGGCAGCCTCCCCCGCGAACCGCGAACTTCTAAAGGCACATGAATACGGAAGCGTACCCATGCGCCTGCGTGCCGTTACCGAGCCGTCACCCCCGTGACGGACGCCGAGCGAATGGGTTGCGTCCATGATGACCGTACGATCCGCCATGCGCAAGCATGACCGCCGCATACATGTCGTGGTGCATGGATAAACTCCCCCTTCGCTCAAATCTATTGCCACTTTATCATCCGCCGGGAAGCGGTGTCAACCGGAATCAGGCATGATAACCAATTTTTCCGGTTTCCGGGAATTTTTTAACAAAGGGTTCTATTGGGACGGTAGGATTAAATGTACATTTTTGGTACAATGTAGGATGTTGCTGCGCAACCGGCGACAAGGGGAGGGGGGCATTGATGATTTTTCCCAAGAAAACATACGCCAATCGGGAAGCAGCCATCTATGAGATGTTTTTCCACCAGGTATACAAGACGGCGTTTTACATGACCAAGGACCAGGAGATGGCGAAAGACATCGCGCAAGAGACTTTTTTGAAGGCATTCAAGAATCTGGACACCATGGACGATATGGATAAAATGGGAGCCTGGCTGGGCAAAATCGCGACCAACACGGCCATCGATATGTATCGCCGCAACAGAAAGATCATTCCGGTCGAAGTCAACGATGAAATCTTCCGTTCCCATGCCGAATCGGCGCCTTCGGTTGAGGACGGAGTGGAAGCGGGATGGTTGAACGGCGTGCTTTGGGCGGAGATCGGTAAGCTGGATGCGCAAACCAACGCCATCCTGATCTTGAAATTCATCCACAACTGCAAAGACGAAGAAATTTCGAAAGCCGTCGGCATCAGCGTCGGGACGTTGAAGTCCAGGATATACCGAGCCAAACAAAAGCTCAGAGCGAAGCTGCAAAAACATCTGGAGATGGAGGGATAGCGGGCCCCTGTCCGCCTCAGGGTCCGCTTATTTCTTCCCGCTACCGCCGCGCCGGAGGTCGATCAATGACATCACAATCTCGGCGGCGGAATAGATCATCATGGCCAGACCGACGAAACCCGAAATGTTTTCTAAAATATTCCCGATAAAATCAAGTTTCAAAATTTCCGGCATGGGTATGTCGATCAACAGATACCCCATGACAAAAGCAACTGCCAGCAACACGATTCTTTCCATCCATATCACATCCTTTTTTTTCTGAAGGAACCGGAATCGTTCCCTGATCGTCCCATAGAATGACGAATTGTAAACGGGGGAGCGGGGACCCCTGCAGCGCGTCCCTCTGGGCTCCGCAGAACTTTGTTATCGGAGCCTGCTGCCCACTCGGCGGAATTCCAGAAAAAAACGGCCGTCCCTGGACCCGAAGCACGTTCCCGGACCGCCGCCTCCGGCTATTTCTTCCCGTTACCGCCGCGCCGGATGTGAATCAATGACATCACAATCTCGGCGGCGGAATAGATCATCATGGCCAGACCGGCCAAGCTTAAAATGTCCCTTGGCAAAGAAGCTATCTGATGATGTACCAGGATTACCGGCATGGGCATGACAATGAAAACATACCCCATGACGAATGCAACCACCAGCAACACGATTCTTTCCATCCTGTCACCATCCTTAATTCCTCAATAGTAGTTCACAACAAAGCGGCAGCCCTCGACGACCACTTTGTTGTGTGCAAGCAGCTTGAAAAAGCTGTTACTGAACAAGAAACGGTCAGTTAAACGCTACCGAGTCGGAATCAAAAACATCCCATGAATACGGAATTATCGTTGTATTCCATGTTGCAATAATTCCAATAGGTTGCGAAGGATTGCCAAAAGTAATTCCAGCACCAGTCAGAGTGATTTTTGTGTCTGCCCAGGTATGGCGCCATCTGGATTGAATATAAAAAGGCCCGGACCCGGACGGTTTCTGAATATAGAACCAAGCTTCCCCGTTATCACCGATGTTATCGAGGATACCGTCAACATCATCAATTGTATAGACAATTCCCGAGCCGCTGGCTCCCGATACGTTGCCATGAGCGGGGCGATGGTCGCCGTCCTCATCCCGGACATAAATTTGCGCATACTCTCCCTGAACGCCTACGGGCTGCCCATTTGCATTTACGACGGCAATGGCCAGAATATCGGGAGCCTTATCGGATTCGTTATCAAATGAACAACTGTTGCTAAAGTCCCAATTCGCCTGAATCAAGTATACATAACGGTTGTTGACGCCGTCCCAATGTTTTAAGACAGCTTGATTCGTTACATTTCCACAACCAGAAGTCGACAAAGGAGTGACAATTTCATCGCTGACAATGGGTTCCACAACTTCCCAACCTAACTTCTGCAAATCTTCCAGTTTATCCTCCTGGTTATTGGACGTTATAATAGCCTGGTCGGCAGCTGCAATAAAATCTGGTTTAACTTCGTTCGGCGCCGAAGATGCAACGCTCACAGATAAGACAAGAGACAAAGATAAAACAGTTGCTACGATTTTTCTCATGTCTTTCCTCCCGGATTCGGTTTTATGCTGGAATGAATGCCGGCTGGCATCGGCATTTCAATCCATACACATGTGGTGCAGAGAGCGTCAATCGATTGTGCCGCTATCTTTACGACGAAGAAGGGAGCAAAAACGTTCCCTGTTTTTCCAGATTTTTTTACCCTTACAGCCCCGCCGCGGCGTATGCCCGGTCGAAGCCGGCGCGCGATCGCCGGGCCAACTCTTCCGGGCTCTCCTCCGGCTGCGTCTGCGTTAATATCTCCTGGGCAACGATGCCCCGGTAACCGATCCCGTTCAGTGTCCGCAGGAACGTTCCCAGGTCGATGACGCCTTCGCCGGGATACAGCCTGCCGTTGTCGAGCGCATCGGCGACCGGCACATCGGGCGCGTCGTTCAGGTGCACATGCACGATCTGCTCCGGCTTCAGCCGCCCGATATCCTCGGCCGTGCCGCCCGTCGTATACCAGTGATAGGCGTCCAGCAGCAGGCCGACGTTCGGTTCGCCGATCGCCGCGATCCAATCGAGCGTCTCGTCCATCGTCCAGATGAACGGATGCTTCCAGCGCGTCCGCAGGTGATGCGGCCCGACGAACTCCAGCCCCAGGCGGATGCCGTACGCGCCCAGGATGCGGGCGCATGTGCGCAGACGCCGCGTCGCCACCGCCATGAAGTGCGCCGGATTCCAATCCGTCGACGGCAAGATGTACGTGCAGCAAGCCGTCCCGCCCAATTCGGCAGCGGCGGCGGCCGACCGCGTCAGTTGGGGCAAGCCGGACAAAAACGTCTGCTCATCCTGCCTCCACTCCACCGGCAAACCGATCGCCCCCAACTCCACGCCGTTCCGCGTCAGCAATTCCTTGGCTCCATTAACTCCATGCCGCTCGATCAGGGTAACCGCATCCGCATCCGCCGCCTCGAACCCGTAAGCTCCGGCCAGCTCGATCAATTGTTCCTCGTTCTCCAAACGGCCGAGTCCCGCTTTCGATAATCCTCTCCGCATTTTGTCATCCTCCTGTCCCGTTCTCCCTATTATCCAACCAACGGCCGTTCCAGATGGATCTCGATCTTGCGGACGTCCGTGCGAATGCCGCTGCGAGGCCGATTCGCAAACCGCGTCGCTTCATCTCCCTCGCCCCTCCTTTTTTTATTTCCAGCTACCCATCAGTATACCGAGGCGGAACCGGGGCTGACAATGCACAGCGTGAAGGCGGGAGCAAACATGCGGACAAAAAGAATCCCCCTGGTCACGTCCAAGGGGGCTCCGCCATATCGCGCTGCCGCGAACCCGAGCAGCTTCATCGGCCGCACGCAAGCGGGATCGGGCGCGGTCCGCGTTATTTCATCACGTATTCCGCCAGCACGCTCTGCAGCTCATAGATGTTCAGGCTCTTGTTGAAACGCTTCTCGATCGGCAACGAACTGCCGGATATCCAGATCTTCAGCTCCGCATCGAGATCGAACGTTCCTGCCGTCTCGATGCTGAAATGCGTAATGCTCTTGTACGGGAAGGAATGAATCTCGATCTTCTTGCCCGTCAGCCCCTGCTTATCGACCAGGATCAGTCGTTTGTTCGTGAATATGAACAGATCGCGAATCAGCTTGTATGCCTTCTCGAATTGCTCGCCTTTGGCCAGCAGATGCGAGAATTCCTTCTGCACTTCCTCCATGCCGAGCTCGGAGGCGTTGCCGATCAATCCGTCGAACAGTCCCATCGAATCCTCTCCATTCTTCGGTTTTAGACTGGGCGCGCCGCAAGCACGCCCAAGCTATGCCAGTTCCCTACAGCTTATGATTGAACCCGAACAATCTTTCCCTTTCCGGGCTTCCGATGCGGCGGTTATTCCAACTCCCCAACGTACAGGGCGAACACGGTCTCAATCGGTTTGAAATACAGATGCCCGTCCTCCCAAGGCTGGAAGTGCAGATCCATACGCGACAGCTCCCACGGCTCCGGGGTCCCCTTCGTCTGAAGCTTCCGGGGCAGAACAGGCTCCTCGATCACCTTCGGAAACTCCTGGTAGCCGAACAGCAGGTTCTCGTGAATGGCGATAATCTCGTATTTATCCCCGAGAAACGCCCGCTCCTCCTGAAGCTGATAATGGTAGTAGATGTAGCTCGCCACCATCTCCGGCTTCAGATGCGCGACCCGGCCCACTCTCCGTTCGACCGGCGTCTTGCGCCGCCAATGCTCCGCATCGGCCGGCTCGTTGAAGTGAAACACGTCGATCATCGGCACCCATTTGCGCTTGCGCTCCAGTCCCGGCCAATCTTCCAGCCGATCGGCCGCGGCGCCGAAGGTCTCATCGGGCGAGAACTCTCCGCGCACGCTCTCGGCATACAGGAAGACATGGCGCCGCCACCGGTAGACCGCGATCGTCATCAGCTTGCCGTCCCGCAGCAGCTCGCGCGCTTCCCCGGCGAGCTCCCGAATCCTCGCGACGCCCTCGTCATCGCCCCCTTCCAGCAGTTGCGCCCGGTAAATCAGTCGTTTCATGCTCGTGTCCTCTCCTCGAATGGTTGATGGCGCCTCGCGCGAGAACGGCGCATGCCTGCGGCCATTTCCGAACGCGCAGGATCTCCCGATTCAGCCCCCGACTGACGACGCGATCGCCACCGAAGCCCGCTCCACCAAGGCGGGCGGCACGATCACCCGGCGGCCGGGCGCGCCGTTCAGCACCTCGGCGAGCAGTTCGGCGGCGAGACTGCCCATCTGCTCCGAGATGTGCCGGACGGTCGACAGCGGCGGATTCGTATACGCGGTGAAAAATGCGCCGTCGTAACCGATCACCGACACGTCTTCCGGCACTTTTGCGCCCGTCTGCGCCAGTGCCATGATCGCGCCCATCGCCATCAGATCGTTGGCGCAAGCGATCGCCGTCAGCCCGCCGGGATTCGTCCCCCGCAGCTCCAGCGCCGCCCGCGCGCCGCTCGCCCCGCTGAAGTCTCCTGCGCGGACAAGCTCGGGCGCATGCGCAATGCCCGCTTCCGCCAGCGCCTCGACGAAGCCCGCGTATCTCTCCCGGCAGATCGGCAGTTGGGGCGGGCCATCGATATAGCCGATCCGACGGTGTCCGTAAGACGTCAGCAGACGCCCCGCCAGCCGGCCGCCTTCGCGGTCGCCGGAGGCGGCGGCCGAGCAGGCGGGGCCAACCGCGTCGCCGAAGTTGACGCTGGGCACGCGCAGCTCCAGCGCGTCCTGAATGAGCGGGTGGCTCCGCCAGAACGCGGGCAGGAACACGCAGCCTTCCAATTTGCGCATGCGCACCCACTCGCTCAGTTGTCCCGGGGCATAACGGCCGTGCGGCACCGAGAAGAGGATGGCGTCCTTGCCGAGTCGTTTCAGCGCTTGCTGCAAGGGCGGGAAAAACTCAGAAATCTCCGGCGTCGCCTCCGCCTCGAATTCCGGCATAAATACCCCGATCAACCCGCTGCTTTTGCCGACGAGCTGCTTCGCTCCGAGATCGGGCACGTAACCCATCTCAAGAGCCTTGGCCCGGACCCGCCCGATCGTCGCGGGATGGACGCCGTATACCCCGTTCAAGGCTCTGGAGACCGTGCTGGCCGCCAGACCCAGCTCGCGCGCGATGTCCTTGATCGATACTTTGGCGTTCATGCTACGCCTTCCCCGCTTCGATCAGGATGTTCCCGGCCTCCGCTTTGGTCAGCTTGGACAAGTCCCGTTTCACTCCGGCCGCCTCGTCCAGCTTGCGGATCTGCTCAAGCTGCGTCTCGGTCGCCATCTGCCGGTCGATCAGCGCCTGCATGTTGGCTCCCGCGATTTTGCGGACCAGCTCGCCGTCGCCCAATACGTCGAGCATCAGGTACATCGCCTCGACCGCTTTCCGGTATCCGCCCTCCAACCCGTAGCCGGAATCGGTGCTGAGGACGAACCGGTCCGGGAACTCCTTCATCACGGGCACGTAATCCTCAAGCTGGTGCGAACTGCCTGGATTAAACGCCGTGAACCCCGCAAAAAAGTCCGCATACAGATTCGGATGGTCCGCCAGGAGCCGACGGACTCTATCCGGCGTGCTGTACGCATTGGCATGCGCAAAAATGATCGTCGTCTCCGGGTACGCGCGCAGCGCCTCTTCCAGTTTGTCCATCGGATAACCGCTGGGCGGATCGATATGGAGCAGCAGCGGCACGTCGTATTCGGCGGCCAGCTTATACATGTCCGGCAGGATGCCGTCCATCGGATGCTGCGTTTTCCAGGCCACATTCGCCAATACGGGGGAATTCGTGGACGCTGCGGCCAGCTCGCCAATACCGAAGTAGCCTTTCTCCAGATTATTCCTGGACGTCTCCAATCCGGATTCGTCCAGCAAATTCACTCCCGAGAAAAACGGGATGATGCGGTCCGGGTTCCGCTTGTAGGCCTCCCAAGCCGCCAGATCCGTATACACTGCACTCGGCTCGGAGACGTCGCCGAACAGGACCAGCTTGTCGATTTCCTGGTAGTCCAGCAATGGCAGTTTACTGAGATTGGCATAGCTGGCCGCATCGTGGTTATGAGAATCGATCAGCGGCAGTTCGCCGTATTTTGCCACGAGCTCATCCAGACTTTTCGATTCCGTGGTGCTTGCAGCCGGCGACGGCGAAGAGGGCGGATCGGCCTTGGCCGGCGTGATGACAGCCCCTAGCGCCTGCTCCCCGTCGGGTTCTCTCTCGCTGAAAAGCTGGAATCCCAACACGGCTGCGCCGGCTGCCAGCACGACAACCAGCGAGCTTGCCGCGACCGTTCTCTTGTTCATCGGCACGCCCTCTTTTCGGAAGCGTTTGCAATATTAGGCTTATCATATAGGAACGCAGACCGGACTGTAAACCCTTTTTCGGAAACGTTTCCGAAATATTTTTCGGCACGATCTCCCCCTGACTCGCAAAAAAAGAAGGACGACCGAACCCGATCGCCCTTCCCTATCACCGCTTCGCTTAACCTGCCGCCCGCTTCGGACTTCCGTTGCGTCAGCGGCGTTTCTCTCTATTGTAGCCCTTGTCGCCGTAAGGCTGCAGCTTGTCGAGCCACTTGGCCTCCAGCTTATCGAGCGCGGTTTTGACGTCTTCTCCCCCGAGTTTGCCCAAGGATTTTCGGAATACGCATGCATACAAAAAAAGCGAAACAAACACTACGATTGTTCCGCTTATTGAGGCCCGTTCTCCCTTGATTTATTAATACTTTTTGTACAATACGTAATGATCGTTTATATAGACTGCTAATAAAGTAAGATTGGGTGAATCCACTACTTTATATATTTTTGAACCAGGAGGAAGTTTGGTTGCCGTCAAATCAGGGAATTCTCCTTCATCCCGATATAGTTTTTTTATTTCGAACATTGGTTCTTCTTCAAACTGTAGGCTGCTTGATTCTTGATTTTCCATCTTCACATATATTTCTGCACCATATGAAAATAAATCGGGATCACTAATTTGTGAAAAAATCTGTTTGATCTTAACATTCCTATCAGCATTCCTTAATGATTCTGCTCCTCTAACCTTTCCATCTGGTTGATATTGCATGTAAAATAAATAGAAAGTACCAATAGAAATAATTATTAGTGTTACTAGAATCAGTAATACCCTCGATTTCATTTGATCGTTCTCCCTCCTCCGTTTTTCTCGCGTTTTCGCATGATTTCATCTTTGACATCCGACGGCCTGCCCTCTTGACAAGCCCGCTTCTTTTAGGAATCCTTAAGAAGCAATCGACAGATCGAGGAGATTTAACCGGATGTCCGACCCCGCGCACGCATTTATACAAGGATTTTTATTCTCGTTGACGTTATGCTTCGATCTTGGCCTCGTGAACATGGCGATCATAAAAGCGGGCATCGAGCGCGGCGCCAAGCCGGCGTTTATGATCGGCTTCGGCTCCTGCTTCGGCGATCTGCTGTATCTGCTGGTGGCCCTGTTCGGCGTAAGCGTCGTCTTTCAAATCGGGTGGGTCAAATGGCTGCTGTGGGCCGTCGGCTCCGTCACGCTGACCTATCTGACGTTCAAAATGCTGAAGGAGACCTGGCGTCCCCAGACGCTGTCCGCCGGCGGCGCTCCCGCGGTCGACCGTTCTCCGGGCCGCGACTGGCTCGCCGGATTCGGCCTCGCGGTCGCCTCCCCGACCTCCATCGCTTGGTTCGCGCTGGTTGCGGGGCCGATCGTGGCGGGTTTCGAGCTCCGAGGCTTCGCCTTGGACTGGTTCGTGGGCGGATTCTTTCTCGCCGGTCTGGTCTGGTCGCTCCTGCTTGCGGTTTTGAGCCATCTGACCGGATCGGTCGCGCACCGGTCCGTCGTCCGCCTTTTCTCGCTCGCTTCGGCGGCGCTTTTTCTGTATTTCGCCATCCAGGTCTTTCTGGGCGGGCTGCGGGACCTGTTCTGACCGGTTCGCCGGGTTCGCTCTCGGCGCCCGACACGCCAACGGGGCATCCGGAAAATCTGGATGCCCCGTTTCGCAAGCCCTGTTGGGAGGCGAAGAACCGTTATACGTATAAGATGAAGAAGAACAATGCCGCCAGCACGAAGCGGTAGTAGGCGAACCACGAGAGGCGCAGCCTTTTCATCGCGTTCAGGAACGTGACGACCGCCAGCATGGCGACGATAAACGCGGCCGCGCCGCCGATCAACATGAGCACGATGTCGTCGCGGTTGAGCAGATCCCGGCTCTTGTACAGGTCGACGCCCGTTGCCGCGAACATAATCGGGACGGAGAGGATAAAACTGAACTCGGCGGCCGCCTTCTGGCTCGCCCCGAGCAGCATGCCGCCGGAGATGGTCGATCCCGACCGGGAGAAGCCCGGCCACAGGGCCAGACACTGGAACAGCCCGATGCCGAGCGCCTGCTTGTATGTCAGGTTGTCCACCTCCTCCGAGGTCTCCTTTCGGCGGTACTTATCGGCGGCGATCATCAGGATGCCGCCCAGAATGAGGCTGATCAGCACCGGCGTCGGGCCGAACAGCACTTTTTTGATAAATGGGTATGCCAGGAATCCGCCGACGACGAACGGCAGCACGCCAAGCGAAACGTGAATGAGGTTGAGACCGGGACGCTGCGTTAAGCCCGGAGAGATCCGCAAGAAACCGGCGAACCGCCGCCAGTACAACACCAATACCGCCAGAACCGCGCCGAGTTGAATCGCGATTTTGAACGTATCCGCGCGGTCACCCTCGAAGTTCAGCAGATGACCGGCCAAGATCATATGGCCCGTCGACGAGACGGGAAGGAATTCCGTAAGTCCTTCAACGACTCCCATGATAATCGCGACGATTATGTCATTCATGCGCTGCGCCTCTCCCATCATTCCATCGTATGTCCTCGTCCGCCCCTTCTCTCTTCCGCCGATCCTGAGGATTCAAACGAATGACGAATTAGGGGGCCAACCAATAATAAAGAGGGATAAACAAGATCGACGTCACTATTCCCGCCAAGGCCATCGACACGCCGCTGACGCTGCCTTGAAGCTCGGACTCCCGGATCAACCGGCCCGTCCCGATGCCGTGCGCGGCCGTGCCGATCGCCACGCCCAGCGGCACGTCGGCCGATATGCCGAGCGCCCGCAGGAAAGCGGGGCCGATCATGCTGCCGAGCAGTCCGGCCAACACCGCGAATACGGCGGCCAATTCGGGTATGCCTCCGGCCTGCCGGGCGATTTCGATCGCGATGGGACTCGTGACCGACTTCGGCATCATCGTCAGCATCAATTCCCGCGTTCCGCCCAGCGCCCACATCAGACAGCCGGCGCTGGCGATGCCGCTGACGGAACCGGCCGTCACGCCCGCGAGAATCGCCCGAACATCCTTTTTGATCGCGGCCGCTTGCTTGTAGAGCGGAACGCCAAGCGCGACCGTGGCCGGTCCCAGAAAAAACGCGATAATCTCTCCGCCCTTGTTGTAGCTTTCATAAGGAATCCCCGTCAGCAATAAAAGGACAACAATGCCGCCCGCGCATACGAACAGCGGATGCAGGGCCCTCCACCGGCCATGCAGCTTCAAGGCGATCGCATAGGCGCCCAAGGTGACGGCCACGCCAAACAGCGGGTGCGAATAAACGGCTTGAAGGTTCATCATTCATGCAAACTTCTTTCTGCGGACATATTGGCGGCGGCCGATTTCGCCCTTCCGAACGAACCGGCCGCAAATCCGGTCACCATCATGACGATCAGCGTGCTGCCGATCAGAGCGACGATCGTGGACAGCCAACTCTCCCGAATTATCGGGAAAAAGGCGAGAGTACCCACCACAAACGGCGCGAAAAACAGCATCATATGCTTCAGCAGAAACGCAGCCGACTGTTCCACCCATTCCAGCTTGACGATCCTCAAAAACAAAGAAGCGGTGAATAATATCAGTCCGATCACATTGCCCGGGATCGGAATGTGCAGCCCCTTCTCAAGCGCCAATCCCAGCAGGTTAAAACCGAACAAAATCGCCAATCCGCTCATGATCCTCTTCCTTTCGGTAGCGCGCCGCCGTCCTCCGGCGCACGCGCTCTCTGCCTGTCCTCCCTACTATACCATATTGCGGGACTTTCATCGGCATGCGGAAATGTGCCGCCCTCGAATACCCCTCAATCGCCGACTGCACGGCCGGGCCTGCTAAAAATCAGCTTAAAGCTTCGCAAAAAAAGAGCGAACCAACCAACACAAGGTCGGTTGTCCGCGCTTTTTCGAATCGCTATCGGCAAATCATAAATAATATGTCACAAGTGCCGGTTCTTCCGACTCGGGAATAGTCCGAAAACGCAAGGTCAACGTCAGCCCCGCTGCCGTCACCTGCTTATGGTCGTCCGGGCGGATGCTGCGCGAGCCGTTCCCGGGCGAGCCGGATCATCTCCCGCACCATCGTGCCGCCGATCCTGCCGCCGATATGCCCCGCCATCTCCGTCGTAAGTTGGCCGTTGCCCCCCGGCTGCAAGGGAATGCCGAGAGATCGCGCCACCTCGTACTTGACATCGTCGGGCCGGTTCGGGTCGACGGCATAACCTTCCCGCCGCATGACATCGGCTTTGAAAGCGTCCAGCGCCCGTTCCGCTCCGGCCACCACCAATTTTCTCCGGCTCCTTCTGGCCATCGGTATCTCTCCTTGCGCATTTGAAGTCTGGGCTGAGCCGCCCGCTTCTCTTTAAGATGCCCCGGACGATGCCGAACCAATCACGCAGAAAAATTTCGGCAGTGGCCGCCGCATTCCGGCCGTCGCACCGAACGTTTGCCGCCGTTTACGACGCATCGTCGCCCGGTCACACGGCTTTTTTGGCGAAATACGCCCAGCCCCCGACCAAGAACAGGACAAAGCTGCCGCCGATCACCCCGAACAGCGACACCTCCGCCACATGAAACGCGCCGAAGCGGTCTGGGCCGGCCGGCATCATGGCGAGCAGCGGCTGCACCCACGGATAATAGGGGCCGTAGTCCGCCGAGTTCGCCACCAACATGTTGGGCAGCGTGAAGACGACGTTGACGGCCAGCGGCGCGGCGAAGCTCTGCCAAGCCGTGGCGACGGCCAATTGCAGGGCGGCAAGCGGCAGACAGGCCACCCAACCCCCGCAGACGGAGCGGAGAATATCCGTCCACGGCACGGGGCCCTGGAAGCCGAGTACGGCGCCGATCAGCAGCAGCCCGGTCAAAAACAACAGTTGCGTGATCGCGAGCAGCATCATGACGAATACGAACTTCATCAGATAGACCTGGCTCCGCGTGACGGGCAGCGCCAGCAACTGCTTCCAACCGCCGCCCGCGTGCTCGAAGCGGCAGACGAGCGCCGCGAACACGCCGGTCAGCAGCGGAAGAAACAGCATCGCGTGCAGCACGGCCATAATCCCCAAAGCCTCCAGCCAGGTCCGGTCGGCCGAAGTATTCTCCTGCACGTTGAGAACGCCGACCAGCGCCGCCAGCACCGGGCTGACCACCGCCAGCAGCCAGATGACGGTGCGCCGCATCTTCATCCACTCCGAACGGAACATCCGAATCATCTCTTATTTCACATCCTTCCGGGCAAAGTGCACAAGCGAAACAACAAGGATCACAACCCCCAGCGCGATGCCCGAGGCGGCGGAAATAAGCGGCTCGTCCGCCTCGTTGATCAGATACGGCCATTTGTACGGCATCCAGTCGCCGAAGCGGGCGGAGAACATCGAGAACACCGTTCCCGCGATGCCGACGGTCAGCGGCACGGCCTGATTGTGCAGGATGACGGACAGCCATACCTGCAGCGCCAGGAACGGCATCACCGCGAAGTACGGGTAATACGTCCGCTCCAGCAGACGGCCGTACGGAACATCCTCCAGCGCGAAGCCGAGGCAAGCCCCCAGCGCGATCGCGCCCGCCGCCAGCAGCGTACTGGAGACGAACAGCAGCATCACGTTCAGCAAAAACTTGCCCGCGAATATGTGCGACCGCGTCACCGGCAGCGCCAACGTCTGCTTCCAGGCGTTCGTCTGATGCTCGATCCCGGCCGTCATGGACGCGAGGATCGCCAATCCGACGAACAGCGTCGGCACGGCCAGCATGCCCACATTGTCGATCAGCCCACCCCACAGGTCGTCGGCGTATTGCTTCGTCAAGTAATCGTACCGGAGCCCGAAGTTGACGGCCTGCAGGCCGACGACTCCCAGCGGTCCGAGCGCGACCAGAAACCAGACCATTTTCCGGCGAATCTTCAGAAATTCGACGGACAATACCTGCTTGATCACAAGCTTCCCTCCCCGCCCGTCAAACTCAGGAAGATGCTCTCCAGCGAAGCTTTGTCCTCTTCCACCCGGTAGACGGAGAAGTTGTTGCGCACCAGGACCGCCACCATCGCGGCGACCGTCTCGTCCGACGTTCTGTCCACGGTCAGTTGCGTGCGGTCCCAATCCGCCTGATAGCCGTTGGCAAGCAGGAGCTTCCACGCCTGCTCGGGATCGCTTACGCCGAGCCAGATTCGGCTGGACGCCTGTTTCCGGAGCGTATCGATGCTATCCTGGAAAATGAGGCGTCCCTTCGCGATGATGCCGACGCGCGTTGCCATCTGATCGATCTCCGAGAGCAAATGGCTGGACACGAGGATCGTTACCCCGTGCTGCTTCGGCAAGCTGACGATCAGCTCCCGAATCTCGAGGATGCCTGCCGGGTCGAGACCGTTCGTCGGCTCATCCAGAATCAGCAGCTCGGGTTGCCCCAACAGCGCGGTGGCGATGCCGAGCCGCTGCTTCATGCCGAGAGAGTACCCTTTGACCGGACGCTTCGCATCCTTCGTCAGCCGCACCGTCGCCAGCACCTCGTCGATGCGCGACTTCGGCGCGCCAAGCAGGCGCCGGACGGCCTCCAGATTTTCCACCGCATTCAGATGCCCGTAATAGGACGGGTACTCCACCAACGACCCGACCTTGCGCAGCACGGCCAGCCGCTCGCGCCGCAGATCCTTGCCGAAGACGCGGATGCTTCCGTACGTCGGCTTCGCCAGTCCGAGCAGCATGCGGATCGTCGTCGTCTTGCCCGCGCCGTTCGGCCCGAGGAAACCGTAAATATCGCCCTTCCCCACCTGAAGATTCAAATCGCTGACGACGGCTTTTCCGCCCAGCTTCTTCGTTAATCGTTCCGTCTCCAGAATCCATTCGTTCATCTCGATCACCTCGGTTACCATCGTAACCGGCCAAGTTTAAACGAATGGCAACGCTCCGTTTAAATCCCGTTTAAAAACAGGCGGCGCGATCCGGTTAACGATACGTTTTATCGCTATCCCCCGAAATGCTTGGGCCGGAATCCAGTTTTGCGATAAAAATTATCGTCAACGGCCCCGATTTCTCTGCCTCCCCCTCCCATTTCTCCCCTTTGCGATCTTTTATATCGCTAACGCAGGCACAGACGGGCCCATTGGGAGGGTTAACGATATTTTTTATAAGCTTAACTCTCGAAGAGCTACGAAAAGCGCCCACGTAAGGCACCGCGGCCCGCTCTTGTTCCGCCTTCGCTCTTCCACCCTTCCGAAGCGCACCGCTCGCGCGCTCCGCGCCCCGAGGAGCTTCAGCCCCGGAGGCGAACCGACGCCCGGCCGCCGCAATCGCCCGATCTTATCGCTCGGGCCCGATCGTGATCGTCGTCCCCCCCGGTCCGGTCCTCGTCTCGCCGCGCAGACGCATCTCCTTCAACATCAGCCTCGTAATCGACAAGCCGAGACCCGCCCCCTTCTCCGCCGATTCCCCGCCCATCCCGGGGCCGCGGTCGCGGATGACGATCGACCCGCCGTGGTCGGGCGTAACGGTTACGCCGATGTACCGGCCGGACTTCGCATGGCGGAGCACGTTCTGGAAATGATTGTCCAGCACGCGCTCCAGCCAGGCGGGATCGATCTCCCAGTATACGGGCTCCTCGGGCAGATCGGGATCGATCTCGAAGCCCTCCTGTTCGAACAGGGGGTACCAGCCGGCCAGGAGCGTCTTCGTCATGCGCACGATATCCACGCGTTTCGGGCGATACGGGTACTTGCCCGCGGAGAGCAGCGAGTAGGAGAACAAATTCTCGATGAGCTGGCCGAGATACCCGATCTTGCGTTCGATCAGCTCGACCGATTCCTTGCCGCGTTCCGTCAGCGGCTCGTTGCGCAAGCCGTAGGCATGGCTTCGGATGGCCGTCAGCGGCGTGCGCAGATCGTGCGACAGCTTGGCGATCAGCTCCCGGCGCAGCGCCTCCTCCTCGGCCTCCCGAATCCGGCTCTCCTCCAGTTTGCGGATCATACCGTTAAACGCGGTCTCCAGATGGCCGATCTCGTCCATGTGCATCACTTCGACGGGACTCGGGATGCCGTTCTCGCCCGGGCGTGTCATCGCCGTCTGCAGCCGGACAAGCCGCCGGCGGATGCGGTTGAAGAACAACAGGGAGATGAGCAGGAACAGAGCCAGTACCGCCAGCGTGCCGATGATGACGACGAAGCTGTAATCCTCCCACATTCTTTCCCCCAGCCCCTTCATGTGCTTCCGAGGCAGCTCGAACACCATGAAGCCTTCCTGCCGCTCCTTGCCGATAAACGCCACGACCGTGAACGGATCGCCATCCCTGCGCTCCTTCATGAACTGCACGGTGTAGGAAGCCGACCATACCTCCGGAATCGCGGGATTTTCGGGAATCCGGTCCCGGGTAATGCCGTTGCGGTCCACCCAGTACACGGATGCTTCCGGATAAGCGTCCTTCAGTTCCCGAAGACGCCGCGCAATCGCTTCGTCCGAAGCGCCCCCCAGCTTTTCGGCTTCGGCGTGCCACATCTGTTCGAGCCTGGAGCCGTCGGCATAGCGGCTGTCGGCTTCGGCCTCGCCATACCCGAAGTTGGCGGGCAGGTACATGATCAACGAGGCGACCGGAAAGATAAACGGCAGCAGAACGAGCGCCACAAAAATAATCAGCATGTACTTGGCCAGCAACGAATGTTTCAGCCCGAACATCACAGCCTCACCCGATAACCGAGCCCGCGGATCGTCTCGATAATCGTCGGTGCTCCCGGGTCCAGCTCGATTTTCTCCCGCAGATAGCGGATATGAACCATCACGGTTTTATCTCCCTCGATATACGGCTCGCCCCATACCGCTTCGTAGATTTGCTCCTTCGTCAAAATCTGGTTCGGATGCTTGAGAAAATACAGCAGAATTTGCAGTTGCTTGGCCGTCAGCGGAATTTCTTCTCCCGTCCGGGTATCCGTCACCCTCTGAAGCTCGGGCTCGATGAGGAGATGGCCTAACCGGATTTCCTGCGCGACAGGCCCGAAGCGCCGAAGAAGCACCTCCAGCCGGGCGGCCAGCTCGTCCGGATGAAACGGCTTGGTCAAATAATCGTCGGCGAAGCGCAGCCCCTGCAGTTTGTCGTCGACGGACGTGCGCGCCGACAGCATCAGAATCGGCACGTCGGGCGCCTCCTTCTTGAGCCGATGTCCGATCGTAAAGCCGTCCAGTCCCGGCAGCATCACGTCCAGCACGACAAGATCCGCCCCGCGCACGCGTTGCACAGCGCCCTCTCCCGTCGTGAGCCATTCGACCTCGTAACCGCGTTTTTCGAGATCTTCCTTGGTCCAGCGTCCGATCTCGGGATCGTCTTCTATATACAAGATCCGTTTCATGCCGCATCCTCCGATCTATTGAACCGGTTTTCTCCCTACATCATAGGAAATGGCGCGGGATAAGAAAAGTTAAATTCCGTTTAAAAAAAGACCTGCCCGCCTCGGCCAAAAGCCGTTGGCGGGCGGGTCCGTCTCCGGGGACGTCCGGCGCGGTTATTCCAGAGCTTTGTTGATCTCGCCGATCATCTCGGCTACCGACAGCAGGCCGCCGCCGGACAAATACCAATAGTTTTGATCGAGGTATACGATGTTGTTGTTCGCGTACGCTTTCGTCTTCTTCACCAGCTCGTTCTCGATCAGCGCTTTGGCGTTGGCGCCTTGCGTGCCGCCGACAGCGGCCCCGCGGTCGATGACGAACAGATAATCCGGATTTTTCTCCGCGATGAATTCGAAGGAGACGCTTTGCCCGTGCGGCGTCGAGGAATCGAGGTTTTTCTCTGCCGCCGGGACGCCCAGCACGTCATGAATCAAGCCGAACCGGGAACCCGGGCCAAACGCGCTGATGGCGCCTTCGTTGGCGAGGACGATCAGCCCGTTTTTGCCGCTGGCCGCCGCTTTGGCCTTGACCTCCTCGACCGCCTTGTCGATATTGGTCAATTCGGCCTCGACTTCCGCCGTTTTCCCGAAAATTTGGCCGATCGTTCTCATGTTCGTTTTGAACGACTCCATGTAGTTTTTATTGTCGACGCCGACATAAACCGTCGGAGCGATTTTGTTCAGTTCCGGGTATGCCGTCTGCTGGCGGCCCGAGATCAGAATCAGATCCGGCTTCAACGCGCTGATTTTCTCGTAGTCCGGCTCCTGCAGCGTGCCGATGTTTTCGTATTTCGCGTCTTTGTATTTCGACAGATAGGGCGGAACGTTCTTCTGCGCGACGCCCGTGACGTTGACGCCCAGCTTATCCAGCGTGTCCAACGCGCCGTAGTCGAATACGAGCACTTTCTGCGGATTGACCTTCACCTTTGCTTCGCCGAGCTGGTGCTTGATCGTCAGCTCCTGCGGAGCCGCCGATGGGGAGGATGCCGCCGAAGCCGACGGACTCGACGACGCAGCCGAACCGCCGGTCGAGTCGGACCCGCCGCCGCAGGCCGCCGCAAACAGGGACATCGAGACAACAAGAGCCGTAAGTGACCATTTTCTTTTCATATGGAACCCACCTATCCTTTGGTTTTTTATGGAAATGAAACGGATAACCTTATTTGAAATACACGCAGATCCGGTCCCCGTCCACCGTCTGGATCGGGATATCCATGTCGTAGACTTCCTTCAGCACGGACGATTCGATGATGCTTTCCCTCGCGCCTTCCTTGACCACTTTGCCGTCCTTGAGCGCGACGATGAAGTCGGAATAGACGGAGGCGAAGTTGATATCGTGGATGACGATGACGACGGTTTTGCCCAGCTCGTCGGCCAGCCGCCGCAGCACCTTCATGATCTGGACGGAGTGACGCATATCGAGATTATTCAGCGGTTCGTCGAGCAGCACGTAATCGGTGTTCTGGGCGATCGTCATTGCGATAAACGCCCGTTGGTTCTGGCCGCCGCTCAATTGATCGAGGAAGCGGTTCTGCAGATCCTGAAGCTCCATGTACGCGATCGCTTCATCAACGTGCTTCCAGTCGTCCTTCGTCAGCTTGCCCTGCGAATACGGAAACCGTCCGAACGAGACGAGCTCCCTGACCGTAAGCCTCACGCTGATTTGATTCGACTGCTTGAGAATCGAGATTTTTTTCGCCAGCTCCGAGCTCTTGTATTGGCCGATCTCCTTGCCTTCGATCCACACCTCCCCGGCATCCTTCGGGACGAGCCGGCTCATCATCGAGAGCAGTGTGCTTTTGCCCGCGCCGTTCGGGCCGATGAACGAGGTGATCTTGCCTTTTTCGATGCGGACCGAGACGTTGTCCACGACCCTTTTTTCGCCGTATTGCTTGGAGAGTTGCCGGACTTCGATCATGACTTGTTCTCCCTCAACAGTAAGTATAGGAAGTAGACGCCGCCGATCAGATTGATGACGACGCTGAGCGGAGCGGTAAACTCGAACACTCTCTCGACGATCAGTTGCCCGCCGACCAGCGCGATAACGGTGACGAGGATGCATCCGGGGACCAGCACGGAATGCCGGTACGTCTTCATCAACGCATACGTCACGTTTGCCGTCAGCAAGCCGAGGAACGTGATCGGGCCGACCAGCGCCGTCGCGGCGGAGATCAGGAGCGAGATGACGAGCAGCAGCCGCTTGACGATCCCCGGATAATCCACGCCGAGATTGATCGCCTGGTCCTTGCCCAGCGACAAAACGTCCATAAACTTCGCCAGCCGCGAATAGTAGGCGACGGCCAGAACGACGACCGCGGAACAGACGACCGTCAGCCCGCTCTGCACTTTGTTGAACGTCGCGAACATCCGGCCTTGCAGCACGAGGAACTCGTTCGGATCGATCAGCACCTGCATGAAGGTCGTCAGGCTGCCGAGAAGCGTGCCGAGAATGATGCCCACCAGCATCAGAAAATACAAATGCTTGCCTTCCCTTTTGAACATCAACCGGTACAGCAGCGCGGTGAAGCCCAGCATCAACGTCAGCGTCAACAAGAAATTTGCGTTGTTATCGACGAGCAGCTTGTTCGTCGAACCGAACACATAGACGACGCCCGTCTGGGCCAGCATGTACATGGAATCGAGCCCGATAATATTCGGCGTCAAAATCCGGTTGTTCGTCATCGTCTGGAAGAGCACGGTCGCCAAGCCGATGCACACCCCGGTCAGCGCCATTGCGGCGACTTTCCACCCTCTCCGCGGAAGCACGTAATCCCAGTTGCCGCTGACGCCGACGGTCATGAAGATCGCGACCGCCGCCAAAGCCAGCACGGATAAGGATATAAGTTTGGCCTTATGCGTCATATGCCCGTCTCCTCAACAGCAGGTACAGAAAAATGCCGCTCCCCAGCACCCCGACGGTAACCCCGATCGGAATCTCGAACGGGTAGATGATCACGCGTCCGAGGATGTCGCAGAACAGGACGAACACGGCTCCCAACACGGCGGTGTGGGGCAAGTTTTTCTTCAGGTGGTCGCCGTTGTACATCGTGACGATGTTGGGAATGATCAGCCCGAGAAACGGGATCGTGCCGACGGTCAGCATGACGGCCGAGGAGACAAGCGCCACAATGACCAGACCGATGTTAACCACCTGCTTGTATCTCAACCCGAGATTGACCGAGAAGTCCTCGCCCATGCCCGCGATCGTGAACCGGTTGGCGTACAGGTACGCGAGGATAACCACCGGGACGCTGACGTACAGCAGCTCGTAACGGCCCTTGATCGTCAGGGCGAAGTTACCCTGCATCCAGGCCGACAGGCTCTGGACGAGATCGTACTTGTACGCGAAGAAAGTCGTGAACGCGGTTACGATATTGCCGAACATCAGGCCGACCAGCGGGATGAAAATCGTGTCTTTGTACTTCACCTTGTCGAGAATTCGCATGAACACGAACGTTCCCGCGAGGGCGAAGACGAAAGCCACCAGCATCTTCTGAATCGAGGGAGCCGCCGGCATCAGCAGCAGGGCGACCATGACGCCCAATCGGGCGGAATCGTCCGTGCCGCCCGTCGTCGGGGAGACGAACTTGTTGCGGCTTAGCTGCTGCATGATCAATCCGGCGATTCCCATGCTGATTCCCGCGATCAGGATGGCGATCAGCCGGGGCAAGCGGCTGATGAACAACACCTCAAGCTGATCCGGACTTAGCCGGAACACGTCCCAAGGCTTGATCTCCTTGACCCCGACAAAGAGGGAGACCAGGGACAGGAGAAGGAGAATAAAGGCAAGATAACGCAGTTTCATGAACACGAACCCTCGTTTACGGTTGATCGATCACGGTCAGCAGCTCGGCCGCCGGTTTTCTCGGCTGCGCCGGCGGGATTTTGGCCGGATATCCGACATGCATGCTGGCGACAATTTTCTCGCCCGGTCCGACTCCGAGAGCCTCCCGGAATTCCGGCACGTGCAGCAGCGGATACGTCTCCCAGACCATGCCGATTCCGCGCTCCCACGCTAGCAAGCCGAAGTTGTGCGCGACGCAACTGGTCGCCGCGTAATCCTCCTCGCGCACGACCGGATCGGACGCCTCCCGCATCACGATTACCACGTACATCGGAACGGAGATGAAGCGGTCGTAGAACTTCTGTCCCAGCGACTTGCTCTTCTCCGGATCGGCCTCCCGCTTCTCCGCGAGGGATCTGGCGATATCGGCCAACCGGTGTCGGCCTTCGCCATGCACGACCACGAACCTCCAGGGCTGCGTCATCTTATGATTGGGCGCCCAGACCGCCGTATCGAGCAGCTCCTTGACGAGCTCCAGCGGCACGGGCCGGTCTTCGAACTGGTGCACGGTGCGCCTTTCGCGGATGACTGTCGACAACTCCATCTGTTCGACCCCTTTAAGATAAAATTGATAATCATTATCAGTGATTCTCACCGAGAATCATTTTCACATGGAAAAGCCCCAAACCGGAATAGACATTCCTGTTCGGGGCATGGATTTTTCTATAACAGCCGATGAATTGCCAAATAGGTGACGAACTGATCGACCAGAGTATCGTAAAACGACGCGTTGTACAGGAGCGGATCTTCGTGCCGGATGAGAATGATATGCTTCTTCCGGCGGCTCCGCTTCAGTTGCAGCCAGTCTTCCTCCAGCCGGATGCATTCTTCCTCCTCCATCGTCTCCGGCACCAGAAAGATGACATGGTCGCAATCCAGCGCGGCCACATCCTTGAGGGAATTCGCGTCGAGGAAATGGAGATCGCGGATCGCCTCCGGCGGGGTCAAGTGCAGCTCGTCGTAAAACAGATCCCGCACTTTGATGCGCTTCATGCCGTACACCCGATAGAACGGTCCCCTGTATGCGCTGACGACGAGAAACGGCCGATCCTTCAGGTGCCGCCGCAGCAGCAGCCGCGCATTGTCGATTTTTTGCCGGAAAACGGCCAGCCAGCGTTCCGCGATGGCGGACAGCCCCAAGGTCCCGCTGATTTGGAGCAGACGCTCCTTCCAGGAGTACCCCTTCCATTGAATCATCACGACAGGGCAAATCTGGGACAGCTTGGCGTACACGTCGTCGGGCACGGGAGCGGTGAAGATCACATCGGGACGGCATTGCTCCACCCGCTTGATATACTCTCCCTTGTTCGGATCGCCGTACCACTCCCGGGGCAGCTCCAGCACGGGCGTGATGCCGAGCACGGACAGGTCGCCCCGGAAGACGGGACACAGGTTGGCGACACGGATCTTGGCGCGGAGCATATAGTCAGTCGGCGACAAGCCCGTGTGCTTCTTGAACAGACGGCTGAAGTACAGCTCGTCCGGATAGCCGACCGCGTGAGCCACTTCGGCCACCGAAGACGGGCGGTTCGCGAGGAGGCGCAGCGATTCCTTCAATCGGACCGCGGTCATGTACCGCAGCGGGGTCAACCCGGTCAATAGCTTGAACTCGCGATAAAATCTCGCCGAGCTGACGCCCGACAGGCGGGCGATCTCCTCGACGTCGATCGGCGTCCGGCAATCTCTCAGCATGTCCTGCTTGACCTGCAGCACGTAGTCGGTCAGGCCGCCGGCCCCCGAGGAGGTCCGGTTCGACGTCCATAACTCCGCGGCGATCGCGTAGAGATGCGACTGCGCGAGATAATAGGCGGCCGTCGGCTCTTCCGCCGAACCGGCTTCCAGCATATCCGGCACCCACGCCAGCAGTCGGGGCATCCTGGCGCGGAGCAGCCTCAAGCTCCCGCCCTTGGCCCCCCTCTCCGGCCGGCCGGGGAGCGGCAGCTCCGCACCGCCCTCCGTCCGGAACCGGATCAGGATCAGGCGGGAGGGCTGCTTGTCGCTATTCTGCGCGGTGCACCGGCAGTTCGGGGGCAGCAAAAAAACTTCTCCGTAACTAACCGGACTCGTCGCCGGACGGAGACCCATCTCCAGCGTGACTCTCACGGAGCCTTTGGCGACAAACCCGAACATCGGGTATTCGCCCCGGGACAGTTCGTGGACGCCTTGCCTGTCGATTCTTATTTCCCGCGTATCGATATAGCGCAGATCGGGTCCGCGGGGAGACGCAGAAGAACCCATGTCAGCCTCACCTTTTTCGGTCGGATGGCCGATCCGTTATTCGTTACGTTTTATTTTAATGGCACAAGCCGGTTCCCGCCAAATATACGCGCGCAGGCCGGCCCCAGCCGCGGCGCAACGGCGAACCGTAGGCCATCGGTCGGTGCGGAGAGCCGCTCCTCGGGCGAACCGTCGCCACGCGGCGCGCTGCGGATTCGGCCGCGATCAAGAGGTTCCGCTCGCCCGGCCGGACAGCCTGACAGGTCGCGATGCGGCCCGCCCCGGGCGCCGGCAGCGGCCGAACGGCGGCAAACGGACGGTTCGAAGCGCTGGGAGGGCGGTTTTGTTCACCCTCGAAATGCGTTTTTACACTCCAACCGCCCGCAATCGGTGATTTCCGCCAATCGGGCTGCAATATTACACTCCAGCGCCGAAAATTTCGCATAAAAAGCGGCACGAGGCGCAAATAAGGTGTATTTTGGCACTTCAATCTACGGATCATCACCCTATTGCCGCCACGACATGTATATTTGCAATTCAGGAGCGCCTGCCCGGAACGAGACGTTAAACGAGGAAGATCCGACAGCCGCCGAGCAGAGTAAAGGGCTGGGCTTCCAGCCCCTCCTCATCAAACCGGACATGAGGTTTTCCCTCATCCGGCTTTCCGATGTTCTTCTTCCTTCGGCATTACGATACTTTCCTTAGCCGGCGAGTTTCTTGAGTCCGGCAAGTTCGGCCAAAATGGCTGTCTGCCCGGACTTGCTGTGTTTGTTTCGACGATTGTGTTTCTTGTTCCAGAACAGAGTGAGGCGTTTACGGATGTACCAGTCGATTTTGTTCAGGAATTTGTCGGCAAAGGAGTCCAAACCGTAATAGCTGCGAAGAACGAAGACTTCTTTGTTCCCTTTCATCCTCTTTGGTATTTTCCGGTGATGCATCCCCAGAAAGTCGGAGCCTTGCCCGTCTCCCCACAGGTTTACAAGCTTGGACTTCTTCTTGTTCATCTCCAGTTCCAGCTTTGCGAATACCGCTTTGAGGACATCGATCGCCCTCAGGGCTTGTTCTTTGGTTTTGCAAAGGACCACAAGATCGTCGGCGTATCTCACCAGTGTCCCGATTTCTGCGAACTTCTTCTCCCAGATCGTGTCCAGGTAGTTCAGATAAATGTTCGCCAGCAGCGGACTGATGACGCCGCCTTGCGGACTGCCCATTTCGGTCTCGTGAAACTGATCATCTTTCACGAACCCCGCTTTCAGCCATTTGCGAATCAGCTTCAGCTCCCTACGGTCGCTGATGCGCTGTTCCACCAGTTGCATCAGCTTCCCGTGCGGTATGTTGTCAAAGTAGCCGGTGATGTCGATGTCCACGACCCAGTAAACGCCTTTCTTGACTGCCCGCCGAATGTGCCGAATTGCATCATGGGCGCTTCGCTTCGGCCGGAATCCGTAAGAGCAGTCCTTGAAGTCCGCTTCAAAGATTGGCTCCAGTACCATCTTCGTCGCCATTTGCACGACTCTGTCCCGAATGACGGGGATGCCCAGCGGACGCATCTTGCCGTCTTGCTTCGGTATCTCCTTCCGTCTTGCGGGCTGAGGATGATATTTTCCGTTTCTTAAGGCGTCCTGGATTTCGCTGACGAATCGTTCTTCACCATACTCCTTGACGATGTATTCGATGGTTACGCCATCCACACCGCCACTTCCGCCGTTCGCCTTGACCCGTTTCCATGCTTCCCAAAGAATATCGCCGCGGTGCACTTTGTCGTACAGCGCGTGAAACCGCCGCCTCGGGTTTCCCTTGGCCGCAAGGTATAGTGCGTTTTTGGAGTTGTCGAGCTTTTGCTTTGGCGTAGTTAGCAGGTTTGACTGCATTCACTGACTCTTACCTCCTCTGGCACATGAACAAAGTGGGGTATTGGCTTTCGCCGCCCTTCCCTCCATGAGGTTTTGTTGTCCTCACTTCTCAGGTAATATGGCCCCCTCCGACTCCCTTCCTGCAGCTTCCCACTTCACCTTTCGGGCTTATAAGGTCACTCTTTACGGCGTCTGCCGTGCAGGGGAGGGTCTCCCTAGTTCCAGACACAACTTTCTCAGCATGCCGATCCCTTTACACCGGAGAGTTCTTCCGCGCTGCGTTTCCAAGGTCTTGACGCGTTCCATGGCCTTCACCCATATCCCCGGGGCTCGGCTCTCTCTTGTCCCTTTCGGTTCTTTTTGACGATGCGGCAGGATTCACTTCATGTTACGGCCTGCTGATTTGCTCGCACTCCCGCAGGAGTTACTTTGTCACGGGGCTTCAGCCTTAGGATCTCTCCACCAGCTGCCCGTCAGCTACGAGGCGACTTGGCTCTTACCTCGACCGGACTTGCACCGGCTAGTTGTGCCTAGCTTGGCTAGGCGCGCAAGACAACAAAAAGAGACGCATGGAGCGTCTCTTCTCTCCGTAAGCTTGATTCCTTTCCTTTCCCTACCCGGGCGCCCGCTCCCCCAGACGTTTCAGGCGACGGCTCTTGGTCCCGACAGGCCCGTAATCGGCCGGCCAACGTTTCAGCTCCGGCCGCGGCTCCCGGTCCGGCCGGCAACGGCGCTCCCGGCCAATGGCGCGCCCGGTCGGCAGTCCCGCGTCTGTCAGATCCGCCGCTCTCCCGGCTCACCGGGGACATGTCGGCAATCGCCGTCGCCCCACATCCGAAACAGCCGGCGGCAAACCGGGCTGGCGATGGCCCCGAACCTCTCCGGCTTGGCGAATCCGCCTGTTCAGCCTTCGACATGCGCCCGCAGCTTCTCCGTCAGGCCGCTCCAGCCCTGATCCATCCGGTCGCGCACGACCGAGTGGGGCTCTCCGAATTCGGTTGCCTTCTCCTCGCTCCAACCGCCGTGGATCAACGTGAATTCCGTTCCGCCTTCCCTCTCCTTCAGCTCGAACGTAAGGGTCCATGCTTCGCCCCAAGCGAACGACAGCCGGTTGGGCGGATTCAGTTCCGTGACCTTGCAGGGCGACATGCCGTACGGCCCGGCGTTTAATTGAAAGTCATAGCCCAGCTCCGGCTTGAATGTATTGGGCATAAACCATGCCGCGATCCCTTCGGAGGTGGCGACGGCCTCCCATACCTTGCCGACCGGAGCCTTCAGCAGCAGCGACTTGCGAATATCCGGAAGCTGACCGGACGTTCTCTGGTCCATGTCTCGAAATCCTCCTCTTGTCCGTCCCATACACGATATGGATCTTTACGGTTCCAATTCGGCTACAGCACCCTTTCCAAAAACCGGGCGGCGCGCTCGCTCTGCGGCTTGGCGAAGAACGATTCCGGCCGTGCTTTTTCCACTAACCGCCCTTCGTCCATGAAATAAATCTGGCTCGCCGCCTCGCGGGCAAACTTCATCTCGTGCGTGACCACGAGCATGGTCATGCCGGAGGAGGCCAAGTCGCGGATAACGGAGAGCACCTCTTTCACCATCTCCGGATCGAGCGCCGACGTCGGCTCGTCGAACAGCATCGCATCGGGCTGCATCGCCAGGCTGCGGGCGATCGCGATCCGCTGCTTCTGGCCGCCGGACAGCCGCGACGGGTACACGTCCGCCTTGTCCTTCAAGCCGACGCGCTCCAGCAGCTCCATCGCCAGCTCGACCGCCTTCTCGCGGGACAGCCCCTTCACTCGCATCGGGGCGAACGTGATGTTGTCGAGCACCTTCATGTGCGGGAACAGGTGAAAATGCTGAAACACCATGCCGATCCGCTGGCGGATGCGCATCAGATCGGCGCTGCGGGCGGTAATGTCGATTCCGTCGAAGACGATGCGCCCGGAAGACGGTATTTCCAGCAGATTGAGGCAGCGCAAAAAAGTCGACTTGCCCGATCCGGACGGGCCGATGACGGCTACCACCTCTCCCCGCTCCACGGTGGTCGTGATCCCCCGCAGCACTTCATGTTTGCCATACGATTTGGTCAGTCCTTCGATCTTAATCACTGACGCGCAGCCTCCTCTCCAACAGCCGGGCGCACGAAGCAAGCGCAAGCACCAGCACGTAATAGATCGCCCCTACGAGCAGCAGCGGCTCGAACGCCCGGAACGTCTCGGCTTGCACGACGCTTGCGCGCCGCATCAGATCCGCCACCCCGATAACCGAGACGAGCGACGACTCCTTCACCAAGGCGACCAGCTCGTTCACGAGGGCGGGCAGAATATTTTTGATCGCTTGGGGGAACAAAATATGCGTCATCGTCGTGCCGTAGGACAACCCCAGCGCCATCGCCGCTTCACGCTGTCCTTTGTCCACCGCCATCAGACCTCCGCGTATCGTCTCGGACAAATAAGCGGCCGAGTTCAGGCCGAAGGCAAGACCTGCGGCCATCAGCGGGGAAATATCGTAGCCGATCAACTGGGGCGTCGCGAAATACAGAATCGCCAGTTGCAGCAATAGCGGCGTTCCGCGAAAGACGGAAGTGTACACCGTCGAAAACCACTTCAGCGGGCGAATCTCGGATATTTTAAACAGCGTAAGCACCGTGCCCCAAACCAACCCGCCGAGCGCGGACACGAGGCTGAACAGCAGCGTGACTGACACCCCGCGAAGGATGTAGCCGACATATCCGTCAAGCACGGTGAAGTCGAGGAAGCCTCTGTCTTCCTTGGCAGACTTGGATACCGTTCCGAACCATTTATCGATAATTGCCTGGAGCTCGCCGTTCGCCTTCATGACCGCCAACTGCTCGTTGAACTGCGCCAGCAGCGGAGAGCCCTTGGGGAAAGCGATCGCATACCCCTGGTCGCCGGGAGCCGGGTCGATCATCGTGAAGCTCAGATCGGGGTTCGCCCCCGTCATGCCGGCCGCGACCGCATCCTCGATAATTGCCGCGTCCAGCCGGCCGGCCTTGATCTCCTGGATCAGATCGGATATTTTGTTCAGCCGGACCTTATCGGACACCTGGGAGAGCCCGCTTAACACTTCGTCCTGCACCGAACCCAACTGAGCTCCGACCCGCTTGCCCGCCAGCTCTTCGAGCGAGGCGTACGGTTTGTCTTTGAGAGAGACGATCGTGTTGCGGGCGATATAATAGCTGTCCGTGAAGGCGACGTTCTGCTTGCGCTCCTCCGTCACCGACATCGCGGACATGACGAAATCGACCCGCTTCGCCTGCAAGGCCGCGATCAGGCCGTTAAAATCCATCCCCGATATCTCCAGCTCGTAGCCGAGCTTGTCCGCGATCGACCGGGCGATGTCCACATCCAGACCGACGACCCGGCCGCCTCCTTGCGCGTCGATGCTCTCATACGGCGGGTAGTCGGGGGATGTGCCCATGATCAGCTTGTCTTTGCCCCCCGCTTTGGGCGCGGCCGCCGTCAGAAGCACCAATACGAGCGCGGCGGCGGCTAATCGTGCGAACCAACGAATGTTCATTGAAACCTCCTGCATGTCCGGTTCAAGCGACCGGTCTTATCTGGCTAGATTCCCCCAAAAAAGGCTCTGATTCATCCGGCGTCCGCCTGGACGCAACAAGAAGCGCCGAAACGGTCTGCGCTCCGCATTTCGATAGGCAGAGAAAGAACCTCCATTAGGCATAGCTGCAGCGTCCGCGACGCCGACGAATCATCCTCAAGCATTCTCCGCCCGCTCTCCCTCGAGATCCGCCGGAAAGACGAGCCCGATCTGACGGCGCGCCTCGTCCATAATCTCCATCACGGCCAGCGAGTTGGCGTGGGAATTGACCGGCGACTCCGTGCGGCCGCTGCGGATCAGCTCGATAAAAGACTGCACCTCGTACAGCATCGTGTGCTCCGCCTGCGGCCTCGTCAGCTCCTCCGAGCCGCCGTCCCGGTACACGATACGCACGCGCTCCGGCTGGCTGATCTTCTCGATCAGCATATTTCCGGCTTCCCCCTGAATCTCCGAGGGGAGATGCGAATTCGTAATCTTGGAATGCTGGATGACCGCCTCCATATCCCCGTAGTTCAGGAGCAGGCTGCCCTCCCCGTCCACGCCCGATTCAAGAATGACGGCGCTGGCCTTCACGCTGTCGGGCTTGCCGAACAGCACGACCAGCGGATAAAGGCAATAAACGCCGATATCCATCAAGGACCCGTTGGACAGCTCCGGCCGAAACGCGTTCATCACGGTCCCCTGCTTGTAGGCGTCGTAGCGGGAGGAGTATTGACAATAGGAGGCGAAATACCTCCGCACTTTGCCGAGCTTGTGCAGATTCTCCCGAACCGCGTCGAAATTCGGCATGACGGTCGATTTCATCGCTTCCATCAGAAGCACGCCGCGTTCCAGGGCCACCTCGATCATCGCCCGCAGCTCCTTGGCGTTGGAAGCGATCGGCTTCTCGCACAACACATGCTTGCCGCCCCGCATGAGCGCGATCGCCTGCCGCGCGTGGAACGCATTCGGGCTTGCGATATACACGGCGTCGATCTTGTCGCTCCGGGCCATTTCATTCAGATCGGTGAAGATGGCGGATGCGCCGTGCTTGTCCGCGAACTCCCGCGCCCGCTCCTCCGTCCGGGAGTAGACGGCGGCAAGCTCGAAATGCCGGACCTGCTTCGCCGCCTCCAGAAACCATTCCGTAATCCGATTGGTGCCGATGATGCCGAATCGTATCATGCTGATCTGCCTCCTGCAACTCCGGGTCGGCTGCGCCCATCCGCGCCAGCCTTACGGGGCCGGCAGCTGTTCATCGGCGTCCGACGTTTCGTGATACAGTATACACGAAAACTCGGCAGCCGCCGAGCGGAACAACCTCCCATTTGAACGTCTCGCGCCCGATTCGTTCTGGCCCCGATTGCAGCCGATGAACCATTATAGCGTGATCATTCATAACCTGCAAAAAAAGAAACCTTCGGCCCGCATGTAAGCGACCGAAGGTTCTTTTATTCGCTTCACGCTTCGTTGGGCCGGCTCCGGCACCGTTACGTCCGCTGCCGCGACCGCCCGATGATCTGATCGAGCACCTCGGAAAACACAAGCCCGACGGCAATCGCTCCCGAGATCATGAACGCCTTCGTGCCCAATTGCACGGCCAGGCCGTATTCGTTCTCGACGACATGGCGCATGGCGCCGTAAGCCAGTCCGCCGGGCACCAGCGGGATGATTCCCGATACGCTGAACACGATAATCGGCATCCGGTACACCCTTGCCAAGAACTGGCTCAGCGCCGTGACGAACACCGCCGCCGCCCACGTGGCGACAATGGGATTGACAGACCACTCCGCCAGCTCGGCATAGAGCATCCATCCCAGCATCCCGACGACGCCGCATTGAACGAGCGCCCGTCTCGGCACCTGGAAGATGAGTCCGAACGCCGCCGAGGCGATAAAGCCGGTGGCCAGTTGTTCGATCATCATGCGCACCCCCTAATTGAAAACAGCGAGCACGATCGCGATTCCGGAGCCGATGGCGGTGGCCGTCAGGAACGCCTCCGCCCCCTTGGACAGCCCGGACACGAGATGTCCCGCCATCAAGTCTCGCACCGCGTTCGTAATCAGCAGACCGGGCACAAGCGGCATGACCGATCCGATAATAATCTGGTCCAGGTTGCTTCCGAAGCCGATCCGGACGAACCCCTCGGATATCGCGCCGATCACGAGGGAGGCCAGAAACTCCGCGAAAAAGCGGATTTGCACCAGCCGGTGAAGGTAGATCAGCAATGCGAACCCCAGACCGCCGGCCAGCGCCGCCGGAAGGAAATTGCTCCAGCCTCCCTGAAACAGGATGAGAAAGCACCCGCTCGCCACGGCGGCGGCAATCGCCTGCAGCCACTCCGGATAAGCGGGCTTGCCGCTCTCAATCTCCTTCAGCAGCCGGAGCGCCCCCGGAACGTCCAGCTCTCCTCTCGCGATCCGGCGGGAAATGTCGTTGACCCTCGTAACTTTGTGCAGATCGGTGGAGCGCTCCAAGATCCGCACCAATCGCGTGCTCGGATTGAGGCCGTTGACAGTGAAGATGATCCCGGTCGGCGTTACGAAGCTTTGAGACTCCGGATATCCGCACGCTGCGGCGATCCGCATCATCGTATCCTCGACCCGGTACGTCTCCCCTCCGCTTTGCAGCATGATCTTGCCCGCCAACAGGCAGAGCTCGGTTATCTCATACGATGTATCGGCAGATTGACCCATCAAGCCCTCTCCCATTCTCATACTCTCTCTATTATAACCGGAACTCGCAATCGTCCAACCGGTCGCGGCCTTCGCGGGCGATGCGCCGGAGGATGATCTTCATGCGGCTCCCCCTGTCAAGCGTCTGTGAAAATGTCACCTTAACTCGTCTGTAAAAATGTCACTTTGTTAATTTGCGTAGCCGCCCGTTCCAGTGACTTGGACGGTTGTTGTTTTTGTGTTATCCTGTTGTTGTCTTCTG